>JAGRBM010000465.1 GCA_020434085.1 Chrysiogenia bacterium
CCGGCTCGTCTATCCCGTGCCGGGCAATACGCTCGCGGGCCTTGGCGTGCACCTCACGCCGACCCCCGCGGGCGAACTGCTCGTCGGCCCCAACGCGCGGTGGATTGCGAGCAAGGACGACTACGAATCGGATCGCGAGGGCCCGGGCGCCTTTTTGCAGTCGGCGCAACGATTACTGCCCGCGCTTGAAGAGAGCGACCTCCGCCTTGGCTACACCGGAATCCGCCCCAAACTCACCGATCCGGGCGAGCCCTCCGCCGATTTCGAGATCGCGCGCCTGGGCCCCGGCGGTCGGTTTTTGAGCCTGCGCGGAATCGAGTCCCCGGGCCTGACCGCCGCCCCGGCGCTGGCCGAAGAGATCGCTGAAATCGTTCACAAAATTGCCGTTTGACAGCAGGCGCGCTAAATCGTATTTTTACGATTATGAGCACGCCCAGGCTACAATCCATCGATGGTTGCTGCCCTCCACAAAGCCCTCAAGAGACCGCCTTGGAATTGGGCGGCCCGGAGTCTGATAGCGAACTGGCGATCATGTGCCGGGCGCTGGGGCACCCGGCGCGGCTTCAGATTCTGCGGCTCCTCATCGAAAAGAACGCCTGCGTCTGCGGCGAAATCGTCGACGAGCTGCCACTGGCACAGTCGACGGTTTCCCAGCATCTGAAAGTTCTCAAGGACGCGGGCCTGATCATCGGCGAGATCAAGGGACCGAGTACCTGCTACTGCGTCGATCCCGGCAAGCTGAGGCGACTGCGGATGCTGGTGGCCTCGCTGTAGAGGGCCTCGTCGCCCACTCGAATCAACAATCGTTTCGCGGGAGCAACTGATCCATGGGAATTTTTGAGCGTTTTCTCTCGCTATGGGTGGCGCTTGCCATCGCAGCCGGCGTGGGCCTGGGCCTGATTGCGCCGGGAATCTTCGAGATCGTTTCACGCCTTGAATGGGCGCGCGTCAACCTTGTTGTCGCAGTGCTGATCTGGCTGATGGTCTATCCGATGATGCTCAAGGTCGAGCCCTCGTGCCTCAAGGATGTCGGCCGCAAGCCCAAGGGACTTGCCCTTACGCTCGTGGTCAACTGGCTCATCAAGCCCTTCACCATGGCCGCGCTGGGCATCCTGTTCTTTGAACATGTGTTTGCGAATCTGGTCCCGGTCGATGACGCCCAGCAGTACATCGCCGGGATGATCCTGCTGGGCGCTGCGCCCTGCACGGCGATGGTCTTTGTCTGGAGCCACCTGACAGACGGCGATGCCAACTACACCCTGGTGCAGGTTTCGGTGAACGACCTTATCCTGGTCGTCGCTTTTGCGCCCATTGTGGGTTTCCTGCTCGGGGTGACCGATCTGGTGGTGCCATGGGAGACCCTGTTTGCCTCCGTTTTCGTCTTTGTGGTCATCCCGCTGGGCGCGGGCGTCCTGACGCACAGGCATTTCATCCAGTTGGATCGGCCGGAATCGATCGACAAGCTCGCCAACCGGCTCAAGCCCGCATCGATTGTGGGGCTGCTTCTGACCGTCGTGCTGCTCTTTGGGTTCCAGGCGGAGACCATCATCGCCAATCCCATTCGCGTCGCACTCATTGCCGTTCCGCTGCTGATACAGAGCTACGGAATTTTCGCCATTGCCTACGCACTGGCTCGCTTATTGAAACTACCGTTCAATGTCGCTGCGCCGGCGGCCATGATCGGCACTTCGAACTTCTTCGAGCTCGCAGTCGCCGTGGCCATCAGCCTCTTCGGGCTTTCCTCGGGCGCAGCGCTCGCCACGGTCGTGGGCGTGCTCATCGAGGTGCCCGTGATGCTCTCGCTGGTCGCCTTTGCCAACCGGACGCGGGACTGGTTTCCCGAAGCGGCACACGCCTGAGGAGCAGCCATGAACCGC
>JAGRBM010000466.1 GCA_020434085.1 Chrysiogenia bacterium
CAGGGCGCATCGCTCTTCTGGAGATCCTCGCTGTAGTGGCGAAAGGTTTCCAGCCCGCGCGGGTGAGTCTGGATCACCTGCAGGTCGAAGACCGGCATCCCGGCGTGAATCGTAAAGTGCAGGTGCTTCATCACCGATTCGAGCTTGCATTCAAGCCCGCTGCCCGTGCGCAGGTGGTCGCGACCGACCTGACTGAAGATGATGGGCTGGCGAAGCACGGGGTGCCCCAGCGGGGCACCCTCGTAGCGATGTTCGTCGGTGATATCGGGCGTGAGCACGTAGGGGAGCATTTCCATCTCTCCCTGCGTGATCTGCCAGCGCGTGGGCGCCCTGGCGATGAGGCCCCGGCTCACAAACGGGGCGAGCCGCGCTTCGATGTCGATTGCCATGACGCGGCTCAGGCCTGTGCCGGCGCGGCTTCCTGGGCCCGCTTGCGGAAGGCCGAGCGCTCACGCGCCTCGGCGAACTTCTCGGGAGGCAGCAGCCAGTCGGCAATCTTGTCGGTGAGCTCCTTGCTCGGCGGCTTGAACAGCGAGATGCGCTGGGCCTCCACGGGAAGCTCCTTGAACATGTTGCGCATGTCCTTCATGTCGCGCTTCATCTGGGCGTTCCAGTCGATCATCAGACCGGCGGTGTCCTTCATTATCTGTTCCTGCGCGCGGAACATGACGTAGTTCCAGTAGGCCTGCTTGGCGTAGATCTGGGCACGGCGAACCGGGCCGATGTTCTTGAGCAGGCGCGGCAGGTAATTGCGCGCCAGCGCCACGTGCTTGACCTCGTCGAGGTCGATGTAGTGCAGAAGTTCCTGCAGCACCGGCTCGTCGAAGTTCTCCATCACCGTGGTGAAGAGCGAGTGAGCCACGTTCTCGACGATGAGGTTCATGCCCACGAGCTTGGCGGCCGGGTCTCGCTCCAGGCGCAGCCCGTCGAGCAGCTTCTTTGCCCAGGGATTGATCTCGGGAAGGTCGATCTCCAGGGCGCGCAGGTACTTGCCCATGCTGGTGATGTGCTTGGCCTCTTCCATGGTCTGGAAGGCGAGCACGAACTGCGCCGGAAGATCGGGCACCATGCCGATGAGATGCGCCGAGGTGTGCATGGCCACGATCTCGCCGTAGTAGATGATGCTCATCAGGCCGGCGATTGCCTTCTTCTCTTCAAGGGTGGCGTTGATCTTCCCGCCGTGCTTGGCGAGGATTTCCTCGAAAATGTCGTCGTCGTTCCAGAACTGTTTCTTGGAGCCCTTCATCGAGCTGGCAAGTTTGGGCCACTCATCCATGGCCGTCAGGTTCTTGCGGTCATAGGGGCTGAATTCGGGATTCTGGGGGATGGCTACCATGGCAATTGCTCCTTGGGAAAACTTTTCAGAATGTCAGTTCGCGAAGCCAGTGCTCGAAGAGCTTGGGATCGCGCGGGGTCATGGCTTCTTCGATGAGCGCGGCCAGCGCGGCGGCATCGCGCTTTTCGACGCAGGTGCGCGCGCTGCGATAGAACTCGTCCATCACCGCGCGCGCGGTGTTCTCGATGTCTTTTTCAAAGAAGATGCGAAACGGCGAGGCGTAGCGCTCGTAGATCTCGGAGAAGGTGTTGAACAAAAGCTGCAGCGCGATGTTGCGCGTGGCCTGGAAAACCGCGCGGTGGATGGCGTGGTCGTTGGCGATGAATTCCTCGGCGTCCTCGATTTCGAGCTGCCGGTCGATGAGCGCGAGCAGCGCGTCCACCTCGGCGTCCTTCATGCGCTCGAAGGCCAGCGTGGCGGCCTGCAGGTAGATGCCGCGGATCATTTCGATGGTCGAGAGAAAGGCGCGCGCGTCGTAGCGGCCCTCGGCGTCGGGAGTAGTCAGGAGATGAACGAGCAGGTCGATCCCGCCGCTCTGGCGGTAGTCGAGCACCTCGACCCCCGTGCCCTGGCGAATGCTCACCAGCCCCAGGCCGGCCAGTTTCTGCAGGGCCTCGCGCACGGTGGTGCGGTTGACCCCGAATGCCAGCGCCAGCTCCCGCTCGCTGGGCAGCTTTTCGCCAGGCGTATAGGTCCCCCGCAGGATTTCCTTGCGGATCTGCGCGGCCACTTCCTCTGAAATGGATTCCTTGCGAACCGGCTGAAACGCCGCCTTGGCCATGGGGAGCTGCGCTCCTTTCACCGGGGGAAGGTCTGAAATCGGCCCAAAAGGCACTCTCCCCGCCTGTGACAGCTACGCTACCACAGCGGTGATTGGGTTGTCCAGTGGTTGGACCAGTTAGCATTTGCGCTACTCCCTACCCTGATACCGCAAGCTTATTGAACTACGTACTATATACGCATAACCTGTTCGGGATAGTCTACTGCGTTGGAGAAACTAATGGCCGACATAGTCTTTTTCTTAGGTGCTGGAGCATCGTGCGAAGCGAAAGCGCCGTTAATGAATGAGTTTCTTCATCGAGCGGAGGATATCCGTGATAAGTTGTCGAATCACAACGGCCTACAACCTCGCGACGAAGCAGATCTCAATCATTTCAATTGCGTCATGGAATTGCTGGCCGAGTTGGATCGTGAACAAGCAAAAATTGCGATTCAACCTAACAATCTAGAATCTTTTTTTAGCGCACTGGAAATGGCTCGAATTCTTGGACCTGGGATTCGCTTTGATTTGGACCGAATTCAGAACGCATATAA
>JAGRBM010000467.1 GCA_020434085.1 Chrysiogenia bacterium
CCCACGCCCGGCTCGCGGCAGAGCTCCGCGCTCCCGGCGGCGGCAAGCCCTGCGGGGCCGCCAAACTTCACGAGCAGCGAACGCGCCTGATCCAGGGCGCTGCCCTTGCCGGCGCCCTCACCGGTGCGCAGCAGGATGGCGATGAGCTCGGCATCGCTCAGACTCTGCGCGCCGTGACGCTGGAGCCTCTCGCGCGGTTTCTCCGACTCAGGCCAATCCCGAATGGTTGGAGCCCGGCGTTCGGGCAGCCGCGATCCGCGCGGCAGCGGGGCCTCAACGGACGAGGGTTCGCGGGGCGTGATCGGGCGCGCCGGCGGCAGGGGCAGTTGGAGGAGCTGGGCGCTCTCACGGGACTGGCTCATGGATAATCCTCACCTGAGGAGTATCAAAAGCGAATTGCATGCCACTTCAGGAATTTCGCATAACCAATTGAAATTACTGGCGAATACCGGAACAGCAAAAATGCCGTGAAGGCACGGTGGTCCGAAATCCGCACGCGGGGTTCAGAGATCGTCCGTCGCGCTTATTGAACTGATTATGGGGCGGGTTTCAGGGCGATCCGGACCTGCTTGTCGCCGCGCTGGACGACCAGTGGGATCGGCCGCGCCGAGCGCCAGCGTGAGAGCAGGGCCTGCGCAAACTCCAGTGACTCGGCCCGCCGCTCAGCCATCCCGACAATGACGTCGCCGCTCAGGAGGCCGGCAAGGGCGGCGGCGCTCCCTTCGCTCACTTCATCGATGCGCAAGCTGCGAAGCTGGGGAACCTCGCTCATGGTGACGCCCAGATCTGCCCAGCTCACGCGTTTCTCTTCACCCGCCTGCAGTGCGGCAATCACCGGTGCCAGCACCGTGGCCGGAAGGGCCGGGGCAAACCCGTGGGTCTTTTCCTCGCGCGGAAGTACCAGCGCCGCAACGCGCCCTTTCTCATCGAGCACGGGCGCGCCGCCAAGTCCCTTGCGTGGCGAGCCCTGAAGCAGCACCAGCGCTTCGGCCGTATCGCTCTCCAGCGGCACACCGGAGGCCGAGACCGTGGTGCGCACCACCGAGAGTCCGTAGTGGCCCGGGTAACCCGCGATCATCACCGCCGACCCCGGCGCGGGCAGGTCGGTGGCCAGCTTTAGCGGCGCGGCCGGGACGCTGGGCGGCGGCACGGGCTCGAGCAGGGCCAGGTCGTTGTCCTTGTCGGTGCCGATAATCCGCGCGCCGGTCCAGCTCCCGTCCGGGGCCCGCAGGCGAATCTCGTCGGCCCTGGCGATGGCGGTCCAGGTGGTGAGCACATGGCTTTCGGAGACGAAGAACCCGCTGCCCGCGCGCGGACGGCCGCGACCGTCTTCGTCACCGATCGCCTCGACACGCACCACCACCGAACGGGCGCGCTGGGCCAGGTGTGTCCACGCCGAATCGGAGGCGGGTTTGGCCGCGCAGGAGGCCAGCAGACACATCAGGGCAACAACAAAAGCACGCATGGGGGTTACTTCCTTGCCGAGAGGAGATCGGAAATCATCCGGGAAACCGGGCCGAGCAGGATAAAAAGGCCGGCAAAGCTCACGAGCTGTCCCACGCCAGAGAGCGCCGAGAGTGCGGCTGAGAGGTGCGAGACGAGGAAGAGGGCGCCGCCGAAAATCAGGGTGCCCAGACCAAAGTAGAGAGCCTTGCGGTTGAGGGCGGAATCGGTTGCCTGCTCTTTGGCGGGGAGATTATGCTCCAGCCGCGCCTGAAGCTGGCCCAGCGCGCGACGGCGCTGCGCGGGGCTCAACGGCTCCAGAATCGCACTCAGACGATCGCCCAACTCGTCGACCTGAGCGGAAACCTCCGCCAGAGATACCCGGGGAGCATTATGGTCAAAGTCATCGGAGCCCTGGCGGTCATCGCCGTCGGAATGTTTACTTACACGATCCTCTTGGGCTTGTGGGTCGCGCAGGGGCATGCTGAAGCGTCCTACCAGCTCAAATGGCAGTTGGCAACGCTCGTGGTGATGATGGTGACCTTCACCCTGAGCATCTCCGAAGCGGTCGGCGCGGCCAAGGTCATCGACCAGCAGGCCGACATCATCAACACCTACGGCGAGATCGCCGGCGACGCCATTGCCAATGAAGTAGCCCGCGAGCTCAATGCGCGGGGCATCACCGAGGAAGACGACGTCGCCCAGGCCTGAGCCCGGGCGCACGCACAAGGACATCATGAAGTATCTGTTTGCACTGCTGAGCCTCATGGCCGCGCTCTCGCTGGGCACTCCCGCCCGGGCCGAGGACGCCGCTGCGCCGTTGATGGCCGATCATCCCCAGCCTGCCATGCCCGGCGTGGAAGCGACCGAGCTCAAGGAGCCCGCCGACTATCCGCTGGGATTCTCCACCAATCCCGATGCCGAACCCCACTACCGCAAGGCGCTCGGCCTGGTCGACGACTATCGCGGCCTGACCTGGGCCGGCGTCCAGACCGCGCGCGAGGAATTCCAGAAGGGTCTGGCCTTTGAACCCGACAACCAGCTCGCCCAGCTCATGTGGGCGCGCCTGATCCTCCGGCTCACCAACTATGAGCTCTCGGTCGAGTCGGCCGCCAAGATCGAGGAAGAAGCCCGTGCCATCGTCGAGGGGCTCGACCTCTCGGGAGAAGACGGCCTGCTCATCCGCAAGGAACGCGCCTCGGTCTATCTCTACGAACTGCAGGACCTGGAACGCGGCGAAGAGGATCTGGTCTACCTCGCCGAGCACGGTGAGCCCGACGCGCAGGTGCTGCTGGCGCTGGGACAGACGCGTTTCTATCAGGAGAAATACTTCGCGGCCAAGCAGGCCTTTCGCAAGTCGCTCGAAATCGAACCCGACAACCTGGAAGCCCGCAACAACCTGGCCTGGTCGGAGTATCAGGAGGGCGATTACGACGAGGCGGAACAGCACTTCGACGAAGTGCTCAGCCGCGACGAGCACTACATGGGCTCGCTGCTGGGACTGGCAAAGATCTACCAGGCGCGCGGAGACCTCGGTCCCGCGATCGAGAAATACAACGCGCTGCTCGAGATCTCCCCGAACTTCATCTACTTCCTGGACCTCATGATCCTCTACTTCCGCCACTACAACTACGTGTTCATCGTGCTGGGACTCATCGCGGCGGGGTTCTTCATCAAGTCGCTAACCCACACCATGAGCCGCGACAAGCGGCGCGCCGCTGCATCCATCAAGATCGCCAGAGAGCACGGCGCCAGCGAGCCGGGCACGGGGCAGGGGGACGCTTGATCCGCGCCGCCCTCTGCGCGCTGTTTTTTCTGGCGCTGACGCTGACAGGCGCCCGCGCCGCACGTGCCCAGTTCGATCCCTCGAGCCTCAACCGGATCCTGCGGCAATACCAGCATGATGGCGACTTCGACTACGGCGCCATTCGCGACAAAGAAAAAGACAATATCGCAGCCATCCTGCGCAGCTTCGGTCGTGTTGAAAAGGAGCGCTGGGAAGGCCACGTCGAGTCCGAGCAGAAGGCCTTCTGGATGAACGCCCACCTGGTCATCACGCTCTGGGCCATCGTCGCCAACTACCCGGTCGAGGGGGATTCCATCCGGTTTTTCCCCGGCGATTCGGTCCAGCAGATCCCCGATTTCTGGGACGCCCAGTACATCACGCCCGAGGGAATGCAGAGCCTTCGGAGCATCGAGCGCAAGCTGATTGAGCAGTTCGGTGACGTGCGCGCGGTGCTGGTGCTCTTCAACGGCACGCGCTCGGGCCCGCCGCCGCCCACCGAGGCATGGACCGGCCGCAACGTCGAAAAGCGCATCGAACGGCGGATGGAGCAGTATTTCGCATCGGATCGCGGCGCGGTGCATGACTACCAGAACGCCACGCTGGAGCTCTCGGAGGCTGTCACCGACTTCTGGCGCGCCGACGTGCTGGCTGCCGCGCGCAGCGCGCGCGACGCCAACCAGGGCAACGTACCCGTTGCCCTTCGCCCCAGGACCGGCCCCACCGGGCCGTGGCGTCGCTACGGGGAAGAAGACGCCCTGTTGCTCGAATTTCTCTCGCCCTACCTGCCTGCCAGAACGCTCAGCCGCCTCAAGGTAAAGCCCCACCGCATCGAGACGCTTCGCTACGACTGGCGCCTCAACGACGGAACGCCGCCGCCGCCCGCGCCGGAGGGAATCCCCCTCGACCCGGCCGCGCCGTTTCAGGATCTCGAACCCGGAGAGCTTCCCGCCGCTCAGAGCGAGCACAAAATCCGCATTCCCGAGAAGCCAAAAGACCCGCAGGAACTCACGCCGCTATTTGGGGAGTAAGAAGCTCAGTTGCCCAGAAGCTCGTCGAGCTTGCCCGACCTCTGGGCAGCCTGCAGTTCATCGAACCCGCCAACGAGTTCGTCGCCGATGTAGATCACCGGGACAGTGGGCCAGCCACTTTGCTCGCGAATCTTCGCGCGCTCGGACGGGTTACTCACGTTGACGTCCTCAAAGGGGATCTCGGAGCGCTTGAGCAGGCTCTTGGCCATGTTGCAGAAGGGGCAGTAGGGGGTGGTATAGAGTTTGACGCTGTTCATGGTGTGGTTCTCGGCAAGGCTATTTCCAGTTTGGATGCGGCCCACGGTCGAAGGTTGCAGCGAAGGTGCCTGCCGGGTCAAGCCGCTTTGACAGGCTGCCCGTACGGGCGCTAGGCTGGAATGGTTTCAACAATGCATGAACACCTCTGTGAAGCCCGTCAGAGCGGGGCTTCGAGGCGGGGAGGTTTCCGTGAGAGCTTCAGTAAAAGCGGCCGCGGCGCTCGCGATTCTGGCCGTCCTGGCGCTGGCACCGGCGTGGGCCCATGCCCAGAATCACCGCCAGACCAGTTGCCTGGGTGACGGCTTCAAGGAAGCGCGCTGGGGCATGAATATTGATGAACTCAAGAAGGTCGTGCCCGGTCTTCGCGAGGACTTCAATCGCTTTGAGCCACGCGTGACCGCCTATCACAGCTTCGAATTTCCCAACAATGGATTTTCGGAATTCCGGCTCTTCGACGGGCAGCTCTTCTACATTCGCGTGAAAATCACTTCGCCCGAGTTCAACGACCAGCTTCGCCAGAGCATGCTCCGGTGCGGAAAGCCCACGGCGGCCGACCAGTCTTCCTCGGCCCAGCGCTACCTCTGGTCCGATGAGACCACGGCCAAGGCCCTGTATCTGTATCCCTACTACGCGGAAATCCGCGCCAAGAGCGAGAAGCTCGGCAAGGAGTGGGCCGCCCTCAAGGAAGAGGAAAGCCGCGTCGAAGAGTTCCTCGACAGCCGCATGCTCAACGCCGCCGGAGCCAAGGAAGAGTCGCAGGATTCGGGCTCATCCAGCGACGACGTGGATGCCCAGCTCCGCGAGCTGGAAAAAGCCCTGGAGGCCGAGCGCGCAAACACGCTGGTCGCCGACCCCAACGAATAATCTTCGCAGCCCACAACGAAAAAGGCCGCGCCCGATGGGCACGGCCTTTTGGTTTGTGTCTGCGGGAAATCAGGCGACTGCGTGCAGCTCCCGGCCCATGATGCCGGGTTCTCCCAGGAACTTGAAGACATCCTTCCAGCACTCGCGCATGAGGCTGTAGGGAATGGGCAGGATGTGGTGGGCATGGGTTGCGCCCTTGTGCTCCTTGAAGTCGGCGCGCACGCCGATCTTGTCGAGGGCTTTCTTGAGCCGCCGGGAGTCGCCGACGATGGGATCGTTCGAGCCCACTGGAATAAGGAATGGCGGAAGCGGACGGTCGGGCTGATTGGCCAGAATCGGGAGCGGAGAGAAAAGCGGGGCCTTCTCCACGTTCTCTCGCCAGTTCTTGCCCAGTATCGCCTTGGTCAGGGTCTTGAAGACCGGTACGAGCTGGCGCAGCACCGGATGGTCCTTGTAACGATCGGGCGCGCCCGGATCGTGCCAGCCGCAGAAGGGAATGCAGGCGGCCAGCGGAATCTGGCGGGCCCAGACTTCCTGGGCGAAGAGCTCAGGACGCTTGTAGGAGTTGATCACCGCAAGCATCGCCGCCAGGTTGCCGCCCGCGGACTCACCGGCGATCACGAAGCGCTCGGGATCGCCGCCAAAGTGTTCGAGATGGTCCCACACCCAGCAGAGCGCGTGACAGGCGTCTTCGATGCTGGCCGGGTAGGGGTTCTTCGGTGCGAGCCGGTAGTTGATCATGAAGGTCAGATAACCGTGGTCGGCCAGGATCTTGCCGACAATGCGGTGGGTATCCTTGGATCCAAACGTAAAGCCGCCGCCGTGGACGTAGAAGACCACCGGGCTCTTGCCCTGGAAGGGCGCCGGCACCCACACGTCGAGCAGGTGACTGCGACTGCCGTCCTCGATGTAGGGATAGTTCTGGATGAGCCGGCTGCTCATCGCCTTCTTGGACGTGGTCGCAGGCGAGTAAAGATTGAGTGCTGCGACGTGGGCCGCGTAGTCGAGATACCGGAAGAATCCGTGCATCACGCGCGAGACTGGCGAATATTCGATGGGTTCGTTCATGCTCATTTCCCCGTTGCCCCCAAAGTCGGCACCAGTATAGAACAATGTTTTAGCTACTCGCCAGACGAATCTGGCTCATCGCAAATCCGGCGTCATTTCAATCACTTATATGCATTTTTTTTCGGGAAGGGCTCAATCTTCGCGACAGAGCACAAACCAGTTGTCCATCGGTTTGCCCTTGCGGGTGGCCCGTCCGATGGTCACGTGTGCCGACACCCCGCGCAGATAGTCGCGGGTGTTGTAGTAGATGAACCTCGAGAGCCTGGCCGAATTCGGCAGGATCTCGGGCCAGCCCGCCGGGTGGCGGGGCGGAACGCACAGGTAGTCGACCAGCACCTCGCCGTCGTCACAGTTCCGGGTCACGAAGTAACCCGGCCCCGTCACCGGCGAGAGGAGCTGGTGGTTGTAGCCCCACAGCTCACGAAGGCCCTCTTCGTCGGGGCGGCAGAAACGCTTCTGGAAATAGCTGAACATGGGAAGCGTGTTGCGCCCGTAGTGAATGACTTCTTTCATGGGGGCGCACTCTTCGGGCACGATGTCCTCGAGCTTCACGGGACGCTCGTCACGCACAGCATCGAAAAGCGCGGCCTGCTCCTTCGCGTCCAGACGCAGGGCTTCTTCAACCCGCCTGAACGGGGGAAGGTTGTCGAGAAAATCGGCCAGCTCGCCTGTTGCGACCTCGCGGCCGCGGAAAAACTCATGGATGCTGTGTTTCATGGCTCTGCCTCGCGTGTGGGGAAAACTCTAGGCCTTTTTCTCGGCTTCAATCCAGTGGAATTTGAAATCGCAGCACGGCCCGCCCTCGGCGAGCGTCGTGGTGCGCGTGTAGCGGATTTCGGGCTGGTGGGTCTCGAAATACCCCTCATCGCCGGCACAGAACATCTTGGCCAGCTCGGGGACGCCGGCGCGGACGGTCAGCTCGTGGAACCAGCACTTGGTCACGGTGAAGTCCACGCGCTCTAGCCCCACGACGGCAATGTCGGACTCGGCATTGACGATGGGCCGGACGATCTCGGCGGCCTTTGCGTCGCGCGCGGCCTGGTCCAGGTCCACGTATTCCGCGCGGTGCAGGGTGGGCAGGGCATGGGCCAGAAACTCGATGGCCACCGCCTTGACGAGCTTGCGGGCAATTTCGAAGGCGCGCTGCTCACCGACTTTTTCCTTGAGAAGCTGGTAGAGCAGGATCACCTGGCCCACCTGGCGCCGGCTCAGGCGCTCTTTCTCGTCAACGGGCTCGCCCACATCGTGAAACGGCTCACCACGCAGGTGGCGGGCCTCCAGCTTTACCAGCATGGGGAGCAGTGCGCGCACGCCGATCTCACGGCGAAGCAGCCGCACGGCCTCAATGGCGCCGCGAAACTCAAAGTAACGGTTGATGGTCGATTCCGAGAGCATGGCCATGGTGCGTCATTTCCCCGTCGCCTCTTCATAGCGCATGGGCCCGGCACTGGGAAAGCGCGGGGCGCCGGGAGCGCAGGGCGCTTGGCCTGGCGCCAAGAAAGCGCCATGATATCAAAGTTAATGACGGGTATCGGGACGTTTCGTGCGCGGGGCAAATGCCGGGGGCGGGGTTTGCGCATGTGAAGTCACGGGACGTGAATGATTCAGCATGATCTGGACAACATGAACGACGCAGCGACAGGTGAGCGCGCCACACTTGCCAAATCGGCCAGTGACCCGCTCGATCGCCGCGACCTGGCCCGGCTTCTCTACGGCTACCTGGCCGGCACGGCCGCCATCGCCGTCTTCGGCAGTGTCCTGCTGGCAGCCGAGGTCTATCCCCGTCCCGAACACACCACAATGGAGAAACTGCTTCTGTGGACGGTGATGCTCTCCATCCCGCTCCACATCCCGGCTCTTCTGGTCATTCACAGGCTCGACAAGGCAGGCCTGCAGCGTTTTGCCACATGGATCCTGTTTACGAGCAGCTTCCTGCTCACCGCGCTGATCCATCTTTCGGGTACCTACACCGCGATCGTCGGCATCCTGATCTTTACGGAGATCGGCATGGCCACACTCATTCTCGCTCCGCGGACGGCGGGCCTGCTGGTATTGCTGCAGTTCCTGCAGTTCGCCGCCATTGTTGTGCTTGAAAAACTCGGCGTCATCCCGCGCCAGACCATTCTGCTTGAGCTCTTCAATTTCAATGCGGGCAACATGCAGATGGTTGCCGTGCTGGCGCTTTTTGGCGGCGTTCTCGGCACGATCTTCTCCTGGTCGACCTACGTGCGAAAACGCTTCGAGGAAATTCACCTGGAGCTCGCAGCGCTGGCCGTCACCGACAAGCTCACGGGCCTTCCCAACCGGCGCAGCTTTGACGAAGCCCTCTACCGCGAAGTGGCGCGCGCCCGCCGCCTTGGCAGTCCGATCTCCATGCTCATGTGCGATGCCGATCACTTCAAGGTGGTCAACGACACCTATGGTCATGGCAAGGGTGACGAAGTGCTGCGCCGCATCGCCGATGTGCTGCTGGGAAGCGTGCGCGTGGGCGTCGATCAGCCGGCACGCATCGGCGGCGAGGAATTCGCCATCATTTTGAGTGACTCCAGCCTCAGCACGGCGACCGAAGTGGCCGAGCGCATTGTAGAGACCATGCGCCAGCTACGCTTCGAGGCAAAGGGCGAGCACTTTCGCGTTACGCTGAGCATCGGCGTTACCAGCCTGCAGGGAACAGCCGCCGATGGCGATCTGCTCATCGAGGCGACCGACGTGTTGCTCTATCGCGCAAAAAACGGCGGTCGCAATCAGGTCGTCGCCATGAGCGTCGAGGACCTCCAGGGCGAGGGGCCGGCCTTCGCCGTCTAGTTTTCGATTATCTGAAGAATCCCGAGAGAGCGCGGCTGACTTCGTCCGGCTGCTCAAGATGCGGCCAGTGGCCGGCCTTGCCGATCTGATGCACGGTGAGATCGCCGAGCATGGGGCGCATCGGATCCACGAGCTTCGGAGGGAGCAGGGGATCGTCCTGGCCCATGAGGAAGAGCACCGGCATCTGGAGCTTGCGATTCTTGTCGCCGGCACTCTGGCGGCCGCTCAGCGGCGCGCTGCGATAGTAGGCCAGCGGCCCGTGCCAACTGTTCGGGCGCGAATAGAGCATGTGGTAGTAGTGCAGCTCGCCGCTCGAGAGCGGAAGTCTGCGACCGCTGGCAACCAGCCGGAAGCAATTGATCAGGAAGTCGCGCGGACGCGCGTTCAGCACGGCCTCCGCCAAACCGCGGGCGCGCATGAAGGGCACGTAGGCGAACTGGGGTTTCTGCCACAGGCGACGCGCGATCTTCGCATCGCTCATGTTGATGATGTGCTCGAAGGCCAGAAGGTGCGGCGTGTTGAGCGAGGCCACCCGGCGGCAGCGCTCGGGATGGGCGAAGACGAAGCGCCACATGAGCAGCGCGCCCCAGTCATGCCCCACAAGGCTCACCTGCTTGATCCCCAGGGCGTCGAGAATCCCATACAGATCCGAGGCGAAGGTGTTGGCGTCGTAGCCGTCTTTGGTGACCTGCGACTGGCCGTATCCGCGCAGATCGAGGGCGATCACGCGGTAGTATTTTGCCAGCGCGTCCATCTGGCGGTGCCAGGAAAACCAGTTCTCGGGAAAACCGTGCAGAAAAAGAACCGGCTCTCCCTCTCCCTTTTCCACGTAGTGAAAGCGCATGCCGATGGCATCGACGAATCGGTGCTCGCCGACACTTTCGGGGTGCACGCCTTCAATGGGGGAGGTGATGATCATGCGTGGGAGCTCTCTACAGCAGCGCGTTGACGTTCTCGGGCGGGCGACCGATCACGGCCTTCTTGCCCTTGACCACGATGGGGCGCTCGATGAGCCTGGGATTCTTCGAGAGCAGTTCCAGCAGCTTGGCATCAGCCGGGACTTTTTGGTCCAGCCCCAGTTCCTTGAACTCGGCTTCCTTCTTGCGGACGATCTCCATGGGAGCGACGCCCAGCATTTTCACGATCTCGGCCAGTTCACTGGCAGAGGGCGGGGTCTGCAGATACTCGACCACTTCGATGGAGGCGCCGGCGTCTTCGAGCAGCGCCAGCGTCTGGCGCGACTTTGAACAGCGCGGGTTGTGATAGATGGTGATCTTTGCCATTTGAGGTTCTCCTGGTCAGGTCAGCTTGTCGTAGTCGACCTGTTCGCGGGGGATCGGGAGCTTGTCGAGCTCGGCTTCCAGGGTGGGGAGCCACTCATTGAGCGGCTTGTCCTCGGGCAGGATGATCCGCGCGATGCCCGAATCGAGCATCTCGATGCTGCCCGCGCCGCTGGGCTTGAGCGGCACCTCGATCTTCTCGCGGTGAATGCCCAGTTTGTCGATAATCTCGAAGATCTTGCGCATCTCTGCCATGCCGACGATTGCCATTGCTTGCTCCTTGCCGGCGCGTAGTTATAAGCGCCGCATCGCCCGGGCGCAAAGGGGGCTGACCGGTGAACCCCCAGCCCAAAAACAAAGAGCCCCGCCCGAATGGGCGGGGCTCTGCGGCTTCAAAGGAAGCCGGCTGTAGACTAGTTGAGCATGCTGGCCACCGCGCGCTGGGCGTCGCGGGCGCTGCGGGCTGCGTTCTTGCCGATGCGCATCTTGGCAATCATGTCGCCGATACCGCCGAAGATGTCCGAACCGAACACCTCGCGCTCGCGGTCGGCCATGTCCTGGCTGATCTCACCGCCGCGCAGCAGGGTGTAATCGCGATAACCCTCGTATTTTTCGGGCTCGAAGTTCCGCACGTAGGCATTGAACAGGTTGTTGATGCCGTAGAGGATGTCCTCGCGCTTCTGCGGCATGGGGAAGCCCGAACGCTCGGACAGGCGGGTCACCTTGGCCACGAAGCGGCCGAAGAACTCGAAGACATTCAGGCCCAGGGTCTCGAAGTAGGGCTTGTAGTCGAAGATGATCGGCAGCGCCGGAACGAGCATCATCATGCGCGCACGCTGATACTTGGGATCGTGCGTGACGTGCTCGGGGATGTTGCCCAGCGAATTGTAGGTCTGCGGGAAGGCGCAGTGGCGCGACTCGTCCATGTGGAAGGCGCGCATGATGTGACGCAGCCCCGGGAAGTCCTCGAAGTGCGAGAACAGGTTCGTCGCGAAGCTCTCGAGGATGACGTTCATGCCGAAGAGCTTGTGGTAGTAGTCCTTGCCCGCGACGGTTTCGAAGAGCATGCGCGCCGAGGTCTTGAGCGGACGGATGTCGTCGATGGTGCGGAGCATCTCGCGCAGCACCATGAAGTGCTTGGCTTCTTCCATGGCCTGCATGGCCATGCCCATCTTGGCGCCCGTGCCCTTGACGACGGGCAGCAGGGTGGCGCTGGTGTAGAGGGCGTAGGCCTCGCCGTGGCCCAGCAGCGACATGATCGTGCAGATCGCTTCGCGCTGTTCGGGGCTGTAGGCCTCCTGGAATTCGCGACGGACTTCGTCGGAGGTAACGTGGGCGACAAGATCGTCGATCTCCACGGTCGGGTCGTCTTCACAGATGGCACCCTCGCCATGGTAGGCGCCGACAATGACGTGGTCTTTGACAGCGGCGGCCTTGTCGGCGCGCGAGGCGTCCTGGAATCCCAGATAGGGAGCAACCGTCTCGGCCTTCCAGAGGTTCACGAAGGCTTTTTCGTAGTTGCGCTGGGTCAGCAGCTCCATCTCACCACCTTCGAAGGTCGCGGTCTTGTCGTCGTATTTGTTGACAAGGTTCGACTCGATGCGGCGACGGATGTAGGGCTCGGCCTTGTAATAGGTGCCCATCACACCCTTGAAACCGTTAACGAAAGCAGCCTCAGCAGCTTTTTCTTTCCAGGTCTGGGTTCCACTCATGATTGTCTATCTCCTGCCTTTTATTTCTAACTGGTCGTCCGTCTCAGGTTCGGGTTGGACCAGGTTGTTTGCCTCACAACCCCCGGCGTTTCAGGCCGAGGGAACGGTGATCAGTTTGGTAAGCAGATCCTTGAAATCATCGAAGGCCTGCTGCGCGCCCTCGGCATCAACCTGCAGACGCATTGCAAATCCCGGAATCGTCGCAACCAAGAGCTGCGCCAGACGCGAGACCGGAATGGCGAGCTGGTCGGCCACCGGGCCGAGCGCATCGCGCGCGGCTTCTTCCACAAAAGCCACGATCGAACGCATGAACTTGCGGTGATGCTCCTGCAGGGCAGGGTATTTGCCCGCCAGGTTCCACAGGTCGAGTCCGAAGAAGATGAAGTTGTCGTTCTTGCAGATGAGCCGCCACACCATGTCGAGCGTCGCAATGGCACGCTCGATCGAGGGCTCGCCCTTGAGCGAGTAGTTGCGGATGCGTTCCTTGGTCAGGTTGAAGAGCAGGTCCTGCAGCTCATAGAGCAGGTGTTCCTTGCTCTCGAAGTGGTAGTGCAGCAGGCTCTTGGAGACGCCGGCGCGCTGCGCGATTTCCTTGGTGGTGGTCTTTTCGTAGCCGTGCTCGGCAAAGCACTGCCCGGCGGCGAAGAGAATCTTCACCACACTGGGGTTACTTACGTTGGCCTGGGGAAACTCTCGCTCGTCGAGCTCCTCCCGGGACTTCTCTTGTGCGCGCTCCGACATTCCTTACTCCGAGGTCAGCTTTCCTGACCGGCTGGCCAGTCACAGACTATCGCGCCATTCTGCGCCGTGTCAAACAGTTTTCTATTGCCCGCAAACATTCGTTATTCAGTCTGTAATTACAATGGGTTAGGTGTTTTGCAGGGCCCCTCAAACCCTGTTTGGAGAGGCTCGGGACTGGCCGCGTGGTCAGGAAATTGAGCTTTTACTCACCCCGAATCAGGCGGCGCCGCTCCGCCTGACTGCAGCATCCAAAGACCCGCTACTCCGCGCGCGCCGGGGATGCTACTAACGCTCTCACTGAAGAAACTCCCCATCAAAGGACGTCCACACATGCTCAAGCTCTATCATGCCCCCAAGACCCGCTCGGTGCGGGTGATGTGGCTGCTCGAAGAACTCGGCCTCGACTACGCCGTGCACAAGCTGGCCTTCTCGCCCGAGGCGCTCAAGAGCGAGGAATACCTCAAGATCAATCCAATGGGCCGCGTCCCGGCGATCGAGGACGACGGCATCTGCATGTTCGAGTCCGGCGCCATTGTTCAATACATCCTGGAGAAATACGGGGAGGGACGGCTCGAACCCAAAGTCGGCACGCCCGAGCGCGCGAAGTTCCTGCAGTGGATGCACTTCGCCGAGGGCCAAGCCATGAGCCCGTTCTCCGACATCTTCCAACACTCCATGATCCTTCCCGCCGATGAGCGTGTGCCCGAGATCGCCAAAAAGGGGCGAGAGAAATCCGCCGACGTGCTGGACGTGCTGGAGAAAGCGCTCGAAGGAAAGACCTGGCTGTGCGGCGAGGAGTTCACCGCAGCCGACATCATGGTGGGCTACGTGGTCTTCTCGGCCAAGATGCTCGGCCTCATCAACGACAAACTGCCGAACCTCAAGGCCTACTGGGACCGCATCAAGGACCGCCCGGCCTTTCAGAAAGCGGCGGCCTGAGAGAAAAGGGACGAGCGAACCTCGCTCCAACGACAACGGATGTGCAGGGGCGGGGTTTACCCGCCCCTTTTGCATGTACGCAGAAAGCCGCGCCCCGAGAGGGTGGGGCGCGGCCTTGTGCTTGGGAAGACCCGCTTGGGAGCGGGGGGAAGCCGTGTTTATGCGAAGGCGGTCAGGGCGCGGCCAAAGATTCCTTTCGGCTCGCTCTTCTTGCCCTTCTTCGCCTTGTTCTTGGATCCCTTGCGCCAGATACCGCGGTAGAGATCCTTGCCGTAGACCTCGAGCTCACGCTCGACCATGTCGGCGCTGAGCTGGCCCTTGTAGAGGCGACTGTAGTCCTGGAATCCGTCGTATTTCTCGGGTTCGAAGGCCTTCACGTAGGAATTAAAGAACCAGTTGAGGCTCCAGAGGACCTGCTTGCGCTCCCAGGGAAGCGGCATCTTCGCGCCTTCGGCGGCCTTCGTGATCTTCGAGACGGTGGCGCCGAAGAAGTGGTAGGGGTTCATGCCGATCGTATCGAAGTCGGACTTGTAGTCGACAAATGCGCCGGCTGCCGGGGCAAGCACCATCAGGCGCTGCCACTTGGCCGCCATCGAGTTTGTTACCTTGTCGGGCACGTTGCCCTCGGCCGCGTAGGTCTGGGGGAAGGCCACGTGGCGTGACTCATCCATGTGGAAGGCGCGCATGATGTCGCCAAGTCCGGGGAAGTCCTCGAAGTGGGCGAACAGATTGGTGGCAAAGCCCTCAAGAACGATGTTCATCCCAAAGAGCTTGTGATAGTAGCGCTGGCGCGCGATGGTCTCGAAGACCGCGCGCACCGACGCGGTCAGCATCCGGGTGCCGCCAAGATTGCGCAACATGGCGCGCAGCACGGCGAAGTGCTTGGCCTCTTCCATGACCTGCATGGCCATGCCGAGCTTCGAGCCGGTGCCGCGCACGAGCGGCAGCAGGGTCGAGCTGGTGTAGAGGGCGTAGGCCTCACCGTGGCCAAGCAGTGAGACGATGCGCAGAATCGCTTCGCGCTGCTCGGGGCTGTAGGCGTCCTCGAACTCCTTGCGGATCGCGTCCGAAGAAGCATATTCAACAAGTTCCTGTGTCTCGGCATTCTCGACATCGAGGGCGGCCTTGGCGTGGCGGTCCTTGATGGCGCTGCCCACCACGGTTCCCTGTCCGGCGGCGACCTTGTCGGCGCGCGAGGCGTCGTGGAATCCCAGATAGGGGGCCACTTCCTCGGCCTTCCAGAGGTTGGCCAGGGCCTTCTCATAGTTGCGCCCGAAAAGGACGTTCATGTCATTGGAGTTGTACTCGGCCGTGCGGTCGTCGTAGTCGGCGACGGCATAGTAGTTGTCGACGAGGTTTCGCAGACGGTCGTTCTGCGACTGGTAAGCGCCCATGGCGGTCATCAGGCCGTACTTGAGTGCCTTATCAGCAAGCTTCTGCTTGTAGGTTCCCGCGCGTTCCATTTGTCCCTGTTCTCCTTAAGATGCTCCCTCAATGCTCGCCTGACCATTTGGTCAGTCGCTCTATGACGCAGAGTATCGAATTCAAACGATGTTTGTCAATTCGATTTTAAACGCTGTTTTATCAAGTAATTACAGATGGTTATCTTCATATTTTTCACGCCTGAGCCAATCGGTTCAGAAGAAAATCAAACAGTGGTTTCTTCACTCAAACCAGAAAGTGAGGATCGTGAGCTGAGGGGGCAGGGGAATTCAGGCGAATTTCAGGCTGAAAGCGTGGCGAGCTGCCGGTCGTGCAGGCGGGCAAGCAGGATCTGGGCAGTGATGGCGCCCAGCGTGGCCAGGAACATGTCCCACTGCGTGTCCCAGGGATCGCCCTGGGTGCCGAGAAACGCCTCGGCCGCCTGCGCGCTGATCAGCGCCGCCCACCACTCGATGAACTCGTAGACCGCGCTGATGGCAAGGCAGGTAGCGCTCACCAGAAAGAACAGCCATTTGCCGCGCCTTAGCGGCGAGGTGCGCAGCAGGATCTCGCGCGCGGCGATGGCCGGGATGAATCCCTGCGCGAAGTGACCGATCCGGTCGTAATGATTGCGGGTGAACCCGAAGAGGTCTTCCATCCAGAAGCCGAGCGGTACGCGTGCGTAGGTATAGGCGCCGCCGTAGATGAGAATCAGTGCGTGAAGCGCAATGAGCCAGTAGAGCAGGCGGGTGAGCGGAAAGCGCTCCCGCGTGAACACGAGTACCGGCGCGACGATGAGTGCCGGAATGACTTCCATCACCCAGGTGATGCGGTCGAAGGGAGAAACAGCCGAAGCAATCAGTGCCAGGCTCACCGCGCCCAGCAGGACCAGTCCCTCACGGGAGGAAACCGTCGCGGCGTGCTTGCTCATGCCCTGGCTTTCTTCTTCTTCGCCTTTTCTTTTTTCTTCTTCTTTTTGGGCTTCTCGATGGGAGTCGCGGCGGCCTTCTGGATCGGGGTCGGGGTGACTTCTCGAACGGGAACCGGCGCGGGGGCAGGGGCCTGCGCCCTTTGCCCGCCGGTGCGAAGCACTACGGCGGCGTCCAGGGCAAAGCCCAGCCACCAGTGCAGGATGGTCGGGTAGACCACCGAGTCGGTAAAGCGCGCCATCCATGCAAAACCCGGCCCGGCAAAGATCGCGCCCACGGTTTCGTCGCGCGGCTTACCGATGTGCATCAGCGTGGAAGCCACGCTCTGGAACGCGGTGGCGCCGCTTTGTCCGAACTCTTCTTCGAGTCCGCGGTCGAGAAAGCCGCGATAAAAGAACTCCCAGCCGATGTAGTAGTGGACGTTCGAGAGTTCATAGATCGCAAAGGAGAGCAGGTCCTCGCGTGCGGCGTCGCACATGGGATACTCGTCCTGAAAATCCTTCTGCCCCGAAGCATAGATCGCGCCCAGCGTTGCGAGCGGAAGCGAAGCGGCCAGCAGCGGAACCCCGCGCCACCACTTGCCTACTTTCAAACCGTAATCCGAGAGCGGCTCGCCAAGCCCCGCGCGGGCAATTCCGGCGGGAACCACAAAGAAGGCGGCGAAGGCGAACATCCGCTCGTAGACATGGGAGAGCAGCTCGCGCAGGTTCTCGTCGTCGATGCGCTCCTCGGCCCAGTCTTCGAAGTTCTTGGGCTGTCCCAGATACAGGTAGGCCACCTGCAGCGCGGTCGCGCTCACCCAGATCGTGCGGGCCCGGCGCTTCGAAGCGGCCGAGCCGCGCTTTCGTTTTTTCTTGAAGAGTCCCAGCATCTACCTCACCTCTAGTTCTCTTAGAGCGATCCCTCATTCTTGGCGCGCCGGTACCATTCCACCGTCAACGCCAGTCCCTCATCGAATCCAACTTTCGGATCAAAACCCAGTAGCCGCCGGGCCTTGGCGTTTGAAAAGTGCGAATCGGTAAGCGGCACGCGCACGCGGTAGCTCGTAAGCGGCGGCGCATTCTTCGCACCCGCCAGCGTCCACACCCGCTCCATGATGTCGCCCGCGGCACGGGCCAGCGGGGCGGGGATGCTGATGCGGGGCATGGCAACGCCGAGCGCTTTGGAGAGCCTGGCGTTGATTTCCTTCCACGAGATGGGGGCGTCGTCGGCGAGCACGAAGGTCTCCCCGGCGGCCTCGGCCTTGGTTCCCGCAAGCACCATTCCCTGCGCAAGGTTGGGCGCGTAACTCGTGCAGGTGCGCGCGCGCCCGTCTCCCACCTGGCGGTAGATTCCCTTCTCGAGCGCGTCAGCGAGGTTGGCAAAGCTCGTGCGATCACGCGGTCCGAAGGGAAAGTATCCCGGCCGAATGATCACGCCCTCGATCTTGCCGCCCTCGTGGGCGGCATGCACCAGCTTCTCACCCTCGACCTTCGAGCGCGCGTAGTTGTTGCCTGCGTCGATGGGAGCTTCTTCGGTAGCGTTGAACCAGCCGTGAAAGCCGTGCACCGAGAGCGAGCTCATCTGCACGAAACGCCTGGCCCCCGCGCCGGCGGCGGCGTCGATGAGATCGCGTGTTCCCTCGACATTGATGCGCTTGAACAGGCTCCAGGGACCGTAATCGGAGACGACGGCCGCCAGGTGATAGACTAGGTCGCAGCCCTCGCACGCCCGCGCGAGCGAGGCAGTGTCGGCCAGATCGCCGTCCACGCACTCGACATCGATGCCCTCGAGATTGACCATCGGCGTCCCCGCCTGGATCATGGCTCGCACTTCAATGCCGTTGGCACTCAGCGCCTCGCTCAGGTGGCTGCCCAGGAATCCGTTTGCTCCGGTAACAAGTGCTTTCATGGACGCCCCACGTTAGCAGGCAGAGTTACGACAAACCACATCTTGCGCGTCTTTGAGATGGGAGCAATAGTGGGAGTGTTGTGATACGGGCTGCCCCCGCGCGAGGGGGCAAGAGGGAACTGGGCGACGCTCCATGACGCAGACATCCGTGCCCTTTTCAGCCGATGGCTATGAGACCGAGCTGCTGGCCGAGTGGCGCCCGCGCGCCCGGCTGGTTGCCGTCATCGGATTTGTCGCGACCTTTCTGATCTGGGGAATCGACGTCTCCACTGCGGCGTTCGATCTTGAGCCCATGCTGGTGACCGGTGTGTGGGATCTGGCGGCAATCCGCCTGAGCGCCGCGATTGCGCCAGCCATCGGCACGGCCGTCCTGCTCATCGTTCGCGACGATCGAACCCTTGCCGCCTGGACCGTCCCGCTGACCGCTGCGTTCGTTGGCCTCAACGACATCGCATTCTACCGCGCCGGCTACGCCCTGGGGCCCGTTCACTCCCTGGTCGGCGTGGTGGAGCTCTTTGCCATCGTCTCGCTGCTGCCCATGAACCGGCGCCAGCGAATCACGTTTTTTGTCTGCGTCTGGTTTGCGCACATGGCAGCCGACTTTGGCTGGGGAGGCGAGTTCACGGGCGCCGGTCGCATCTGGATTCAGGTGGCCTTTGGTCTGTTTCTGGCCATGATCGCCGCGCCGGTTGAATACTTCTATTCGCTTCGTCGCAAGGAATACGACGCGCGCAGCTCGCTGATGGCCACCGTCAGCGCCCTGGAAGAGTCGCGCGACGAGATCGCCCGCGCGGCCCAGCAACTGGCCATCAGCGTCGAGCAGATTACCGCCGCGACCGGAAGGCTGGCCAGCACAGCCGACCACGCCCAGCGCGACACCATGCAGATTGCCACCACGACCGAAGAGGTTGCCGCCTCGGCCGATGCGCTGGCCCAGCGGAGTCGTGAGAGCGCAAAGGAAGCCGATGAGAACCGCGAGCGCACCGAGCGCGTGCGCGACCACATCGATCGCATCCGTGGCGAGCTCGATGCACTCAACCGATCCATCAGCGGCGCCGATTCACGCTTCAACCAGCTACAGAACCAGTCGCAGCAGGTCGGCCAGTTCGTCGACACCATCAAGGAGATCGCCGCGCAGACGAACCTGCTCGCCCTCAACGCCAGCATCGAGGCCTCACGTGCGGGCGAGGACGGGCGCGGCTTCGCCGTCGTCGCGCAGGAAGTGCGCAAGCTCGCCGAGCAGGCACAGGAGAGTTCCGAACAGGTCAGCGAATCGGTGACCGGCGTTCAGGACGAAGTTGCCGCAACGCTGGGCATCGTGCGCGAGGTCATGGAGGCCTCACGGAACTTCGCGACGCTCTTCGATGACGCCAAGCGCGAGCTGGGCGAGATCGCCGCCGCGGCCGCGCGGGTCAACGATCGCAACAAGGCCAACGCTACCGACGCGCGCGAGCAGGCGCAGGCCACCGGGGAGATCTCCCACGGCACAAGCGAGGTACTCAATCAGGTGCTCGAATTCGCGCAGATGAGCGAAGAGGTCACCGCGACGGCTCGTGACCTGCAGACCCTGGCCGAAGAGTTGCAGCGGGCATTGAAGTAAAAGACTAGGCCGCGCGCCTGCGCCTCATTCCGTGGCGCGGCACCAGGGCGAGATCGTCCAGATACTCGCCGATCCATCCCATCACCTGCGGAATTTCGAAGACGATCGACATGTGCGAGCCCTCGTACCAGCGGATGGGGGGCTCGCCCCAGTCGCGCCACTGGCGCTCGACCGCGTCAGCGCGGATGATCAGGTCGTGACGGGCGTTGATCCAGAGCATGCGCTCGGTGGGGATCACCGGTTTCATCCGCGAGAGCCCCAGGCGGCTCTCGATGTCGATGAGATCGGCCTCCGAGAGACCGCGCTGGTTGAGTTCCTCGCGCATGCGCGTGAGGATCGGCGCGCGGGTCACCGCATCCGAGAGCGACTGGTGGGCGATGACCGGAATGGCGAAGTCCACGTCCTTTTCGACGCACACGGTGGTCATCGTAATCACACCGCCAAGGCTCATGCCCACTAGGCCGATGGGCTGGTTGAAGCGCTCGCGCAGGTAATAGATCACCGAACGCACATCCGAGACGCTCTGGCGGATGGCTTCAAAGCTGCGCACCAGATCGCTGGTCCAGAAAAAGCCGCCGTGGATGAGTTCGTTGGCCGGTTTGCGCCGCCCGTGGAAGGGAAGGTGCAGGTGGCACACGTCCACGTCGAGCTTCTTGAGAATGCGCGGGATGAGCACGCGCTCTTCCATGACGGGGCCGGGCTGCATCAGGCCGTGGATGTAGATGACCATGACGCGCGGGTGGCCGTCGTCGTGACGGTAGATGCGGCCCACCACGTGGCGGTTCTCGATGTAGTCGTGCTCGTGACGCTCCTTGTAGTGGGCGCTCATCGGTTCGAAGGCGCTGTCGAAGCGGAATTCCTCGACGGTGTAGCCCCGGCGCGCTTCAAAGCGCGAGAGGTGTGCGTGATTGGGCACCGGCGGCGCCGGGAAGGCCACATCGAAGGGCTTGTCGAGGTAGGCCTCGAGCTCGTCGCGGGTGTCGGGATGTTCGGCGGGCAGATTGTTGGCGATGCCGGAGATGAATCCGACCGCGCGGTCCATGGCAAGGGCCAGGGGAAGTGGAATACTCATGCTCAGCTCCCGGTGAAGTTTGTCTGGCAGTCGCGCTCAAGCAGGAAGAAGTTCGAGAACACCCGCGCCGGTCCCACGGTCAGGAAGGCTTTGCCCAGAAACAGGTCCGGGTTTCCTTCCACCTGCACGACGTAATCCTTGATCACGCGCGAGGGATCGAGCCGCGGATTTTCGGGCGCGGCGGCGTAGTTCAAAAAGATCGCATTGTCGTAGCGCCGGTCTTTGGCGTCGCGCGCCTCTGATGAGGGCATCACCGCGTAAAAACCAAAGCGCTTGGGATTGGCGTTGGAGGGTTTGCACTCCCAGGGCTCGGAAATCGAGGAGACCTTCACCGGAATGTTGTAGCCCTCGTAGCGAAACGGGCCGGTGCTTTTGCGGAAGAAGCCCTTCTTGAACTTCGTAATCCCGGCGGCCTTCGCCCAGGCCGGCGGGTTGTGGCCGCGGAACTCCCAGCCGGCCAGTTGCTCGAGATCGGGCAGGATGCCGGCAGCAAAAATGCGCTCAAGTTCCTCGCGCGAGGCGCGGGCCATGCTGGCAAAGGTAATCTCGGACATGGACTCTCCTCCAAAGAAGCTCAGGCGAAGCTGCGGGCGCTCGGCCAGCTCTCCATGACCCGGTCCCGGATGCCGGGCCAGGTTTCCTTTAGAAATCTAGCACAAACCTCGTATTCGGCGCTCTCGCGCTTTTCGAACTCGTGTTTGAGAAGTTTCTCCACCCGGCCGCCGATGGCAGGCAGGCGAACCAGTACGGTGAGCTTGCTGCGGCGGATGGCCCGGCCGGGGGCGGGCTCCTCAATGGAGAATTCGCTGCGATAGACAAAGCGCTTCCCCAGCACCGGCGACTCGATGTCGTACCAGCCCCGGTGGGTTTCCCGGTCGTATTCCATCACCTGGGTGACCTGCGAGGGGTCTTTTCGAAAAATCTTGCCCACGAACTCGGGCACCCGGCTTTTGGCGTGATACTCGCTCACCCGGCGAAAGCGCGTCCCGTCGTCGGTCCACTCCACCACGTCGCGGCGATTGACCTCGTGCACGAGGTCGTTGAGCCGCTCGAGATCCTCGCACGCGAAGGCATATTCGAACTCCGCGCGGTCGATCTCGAATTCGTGGGCGACGCTGATTTCCATGGTTTCTCCGGCAGGGAGCGCAGGATCCCCACCATGCGCCGGCGAAGTTTGTAGACGCAGCGCCCCGATGTCAATTCCGCCTCCGGGCAGCCGGGCTTGTGGGCGCTTCCCGGCGTGCTACACTCGGCGCCGGTTCAGGGATTTCAACCAGCGCCGCGCGCCGACCGGGCGGTGAGGGGCAAGAACTCGCCCGGAAGCGCGCGCAACCATTTAAACAGGGAGCAAACTCATGGAAGCAAACCGCCGCAACTTCCTCAAGATCGTGGGCTCGGGCATCGTCGCCGCGCCCTTTCTGGGGGCCTCGGTCATCAAGGCCAATGCCGCCGATATGGGCAAACCCTACAAGGGCTCGCTGCTGGGCACCGAGTGGGAGGGCAAGGCCACCATCAGCCCCGAGGTCCAGCACCCGTATTTCAAGGACAAGACCTGGCTTGGAAAGGTCCCCGATTTCTTCGAATACAACGCCAAGCGCGAGGACAACAACGCCGAGCGCCCCGAGAACAACCTCATCAAGCATGAGATTCATCTCGAGGTCGGCAAGAACCGCGCCGAAGTGAGCGTCAACTTCATCAACAAGCTCAAGCACCCCCACCAGGCCGGTCACTGGTGGAGCTGGATCGAACTCTGGGACAACGAAACCGACCCGAGCTGGATCTCCATCCACGAGCCCGCCGGCGGCGAAGACCGCTGGGGCCCAAGCGGCGTCGAATTCTCCCCGGATCTCTTCCTTGCCAACAAGATCAAGGGAAACCTCGTGCGCGTGCGCGCCTACTGCGTCACCCACGGGCTCTACACCCACTACTTCAAGATCTAGCAGCTTCGCTGCTCTTGCTTGAAAAGCCGCGCCCGATGGGCGCGGCTTTTTTGTGGGATCGAGCAAAGCACACTCCCACTGGCAACCCTCTTGAATTGCGCGGGCCGGCAGGGCTACGAACTTTCCACGTCCTGAAGAGCGCCGCCCGGCGCCGCGGGACAACGGAGCGAGACATGAAGCAACTGCACCGGCCGGACCTGTTTGCGTGGTTGGCTTTTGATGAAGCGCGCAACCTGGATTTCAACGGCTTCGCGTGGGTGCGCAAGGAGGGCAACGTCCTCATCGACCCGATGCCGATGAGCGCCCATGATCTCGAAC
>JAGRBM010000468.1 GCA_020434085.1 Chrysiogenia bacterium
ATATTCGGAGAGCCGCTGCGGACGCAGCGTGGTTTCCTCCCGGTCGTCGCCCGGAAGGCTCTCCGGGCTCACCATTCTTGTGTCCTCAGCGGGCATCGGCGCCTTCTTGCTCGCGCACTTCCATGACTTCCTCGGCATTGGCGACGAGGTAGTCGAGTTTCTCAATGAGCTCGCGGATGTGCTTGGCATTGGCGCCAAGGTCGCCCTTGCCCACGCGGGAGGCAGAATAGACATCTACCTGCGTTCCCTTTTCCGAGGGCAGCAGGAAGATCGTCAGGTCATCGACGAATCCGAAGAGTGCCGACTCGACCTCCACCTGAACGGCCCCCACGTAGGCGGGCATCTCACCGGGCGCCCAGCGCTCCCATTCCTTGACGGGATGCAGCAGGTCCTCATCGGTCTTGCAGCAGGCGTGCTCGCCGACGATCTTCCAATGCTTGAGCGAGCCCACTGCCACGCGCGAGAGCTCGCGCATGCTCTGCACGCTCTTGTCATAGGTGCGCGTCTGCAGAAGCCCCTCCTTGTCGGGGGCGGTGTAGGCGATGTTGTTGGTCAGCGCCGCGCACGAGCTGCACGCAGCGGTCACGATTGCGGCGAGCATCGCCGCAAGAAATCCGGGTTTGGTCACGGGGTCCTCCCTGCGTGGGGCAAGCCGAACACTGAGCGCGTGCTTTTTGGGGTCAAGCGAGTTGCTGTAGCGCGCTGCGAAAGAGGTCATCGAATCCGGCATCTTCCCCAAGTTCCTTGATTGCAGTGGCCGCGGCCTTCTCGGCGAGCGGTGGTTTGTATCCCAGGTTCATCATGGCGCTGACCAGGTCGCCGCGCACGCCGCCTGCAGGGGCGGCTGCTCCGGCCGCAGCGGCGGCGCCTCCCCCGGGCAGTGCGGGCAGCTTATCACGCAGCTCGAAGAGAATCTTTTCGGCGGTCTTTTTGCCGATTCCGGGAATGACGCCGAGCCGCGCCTTGTCACCGTCTGCTACGGCCTGTGCCAGTTCGCCGGGGCTGATTCCCGAAAGAATGTTCACGGCCAGCTTGGGCCCCACGCCAGAAATCTTGATGAGCGTCTCGAAGCTCGTGCGCTCATCCTTCGTGCCGAATCCGAAAAGCTCGATCGCGCCCTCGCGCACGTTGGTGTGGATGTAGAGCCCCGCGGCTTTTCCCTCGGCGGGGAGCCGCGCGTAGGTGGTCGCCGGCACCACGACGCCGTAGCCCACCCCCGCGCACACGAGCACGCAGCGCTGGGGGTTCTTCTCTTTGAGGATTCCTTCGAGCCAGGCGATCAAGATCTTTTCAACTTCCGCTCCCCCTCCGGGGGAGCTGAGCGCCAAGCGCACTGAGCGGGTGTTTCAAATCGCTACGCTGCACGCAACTTCCCTTTCACCAGGAGAACACTGGAAGGGAGTGCTCCGCGCCTCCCTCACCCGTCCGCCTTCGGCGGCCACCCTCTCCCATTGGAGGGAGAGGGGCAAAACAGATGCAGAGCAATAAAAAAGCAAGAGCCGCCGAGCTGGAAACCCCACGTTACAGAAGTCCCAGCCGACGGCCCTCACCTACTTTGGGGCCAATTCTACCGGGCCTTCCGGGCCCGCGCAAGGGAGGGCCCCCGGCGCTTGCGGGAGGCTGCAGATTGCTTCG
>JAGRBM010000469.1 GCA_020434085.1 Chrysiogenia bacterium
CTGGTGAAAGAATCCCGCATGGCCGAGGACTACACCTTCGAGATCACCTTTGAAGGAGAGCGAGGCGGCAAGAACATCATCGAGATCACCTGCATTCCCAAGCCCGAGGCTGCCATCGTCTGGGGCAAGGTCGTGGTGATCGTCGAGCAGGGAACGTATCTGCCCGTGCGGCTCGACTACTACGATGAGGACCTCGACCTGGCCCGCACGCTCAGCTACAGCGGCAACAAGCGCTTCGGCGACCGCACCCTGCCGGCGCGGCTGACCATCACGCCCACCGACAAGCCCGGCGAATCGACGACGGTCATCTACGAGGACATCCGCTTCAATCTCGACCTTCCCGATTCCCAGTTCACCCTGCGGGAGCTGCAGCGCTAGGAGCGCCCCATGTTCCAGCTCGCCTGGCGAAATCTCTGGCGCAACAGCCGCCGCACGATCATCACCCTGATGGCCGTGGCGCTGAGCACCGCGCTGCTCATGATGACCGACGCGCTGATGGTCGGCTTCATCGAACACGCGGTGAAGAACGCCACCAACATCTCCGTGGGCGAGGCGCAGATTCACGACCCCGATTACCTGACCGAGCACTCCATGTACGACACGGTGGAGAACGCCGACGAAGTGCTCGCGACCCTCGACAAGGACGGCATTCCCGCCGCGCCGCGCAGCTTCGGTTTCGGGCTTCTGTCCAACGGCGCCAAGAGCGCGGGCGCGCAGTTCTGGGGCATCGACCCCGAGCGAGAGCGCGAGGCCTTCGACCTGCCCACCCACATCATTCCGGGCATGGGCACCTTCATCACCGAGAACATGCGCGGCAAGATCGTGCTGGGCAAGAAGCTGGCAAAGACCCTGCAGGCAGAGCCCGGCTCGGAACTCGTCATCGTCGTGCAGGCCGCCGACGGATCACTGGGCAATGAGCTCTTCGTGGTGGCGGGTGTTCTCAAGACCATCGGCGACGCCATCGACCGCGGCGCCGCGATATTGCACCACGAGGACTTCGAACGGCTCTTCGTCTCGGGCGGGCGCATCCACGAGATCGCCGTGAACTCGCGCGGCACGCTCACGCTGCCAGAGCTGGCCACCTTGCTCAAGCAAATGGCCCCGGGTCAGGAGATCAAGACCTGGCGCCTGCTTCTGCCGATTCTCTCGGATTTCATGAATACGATCGACGTGACCATGTGGATCTTCATGTCGATCTTCCTCATTGCCGCCGGCCTTGGCGTGATGAACACGATGATCATGGCCACCCACGAGCGCATCCATGAGTTCGGTGTGATCAAGGCGCTCGGCGCGACCAACAGCCGCATCTTCCGCGACGTCGCGGCCGAGGCCGTGCTGCTGGGATTCCTCTCCACCATGCTCGGCGTGCTCATCGGCCTGGTCGGCTGCTATTTCCTGCAGACCAGGGGAATCGATACCAGCGCCTGGGCCCAGGACACGAGCTTTGGCGGCGTTGCCTTCGATCCCATCTGGCGCGGGGCCATTCGCGCGGCGAGCATCTACGTGCCGGTTGCGCTCATGTGGCTGATCTGCTTTTTCGCATCCGTGTATCCGGCGTTCCTGATGGTGCGCCTCAACCCCGTCGAAGCCATTGCGAGCCACGGCTAGGAGCGCCCCATGAGCCTGCTGAGCATCCTCCGCATCGCATGGCGCAGCCTCTGGCGGCACCGCCGGCGCACCATCATCACAACGCTGGCCATCTCGGTGGGCCTGACCATGACGATCTTCTTCCGCTCGCTCAATGAGGGGAGCTACGCCCAGCTCACCAGCGACGCGGTGCGGATGCACGCCGGGCACGTCACCATCGAGCACCGCGATTACCGCGACGCCCCGGCCATCGACCTGTGGGTGGGCGACGCCCCGCACCTTCGCGAGGAAATCGAAAAGCTCCCCTACGTCGAGCGGACCAAGGCACTGATTTCCGGACAGGGCGTCGCGCGCTCGGGCAGCGGCGCGGTGGCCGTCGGCATCATGGGCGTCGAACCGGCCGTCGAGGCCAAGAGCTCTCCCATTGCGCGACGCATCGTCGAGGGCGAGTATCTGAGCCCCACCGACAAAAAGAAGGTCGTCATCGGTATCGAGCTGGCCAAGTCGCTCAAGCTCGAAGTAGGCAAGAAACTAGTGCTCAGCTCCAACGACGTCGAGGGCAACTTCGTCGAGGAGCTCTTTCGCGTAAAGGGAATCTTCCAGACCGGCGCCGACGAGATCGACGCCTACTTCATCCAGGCGCCCATCCCCGCCCTGCAGAAGCTCTATGGGCTAGAGCCCGACCAGGTCACCCAGCTCGGCGCCATTCTCACCGAGCCCGAGTACGAGCCGCAGGCCCTCAAGGACATCGGCAAGCTCGTCAACGGCAACCACGGCAAGGCGGTCGCGCGTTCCTGGCAGGAAGTGCTGCCCGAGCTGGCGGGATTCATTCGCACAGACCGCGGCTCGGGCGAAATCTTCGTGGGCATTCTGATCTTCCTGACGCTGTTCACCATCTTCAACACGATCCTGATGAGCATTCTCGAGCGCGAGCGCGAATTCGCAACGCTGCTGGCGCTGGGCACCCCGCGCAAGGTCATCGCCACGCAGGTGTTTTTCGAGACCGCGCTCATCGGTTTGCTCGGCTGCTCCGTGGGCGCGCTGGCCGGCTGGGCCTGGGCCTACCGCGTGCAGGTCCACGGCTGGGACGTGAGCAGCCTCTACCCCGACGGCGTCACCGTCTCGGGCTTTGCAATGGATACCGTCATGCGCGCGCGCGTTACCTGGGCGCTGCTGTGGGGTTACACCACCACCGTGTTCTGGTCCGTGTGCGCAATGGGCGTGCTGTGCCTGCCCAAGGCGCTGCGCATTCCGATCGTCGACACGCTTCGCTGAGATTGCTTAAGGAGTCAGCCATGGCCGGCATTGTGGAAATCGAAAACCTGACCAAGGACTACGGCACCGGTGAGATCATCGTGCACGCCCTTCGCGGCATCACGCTCACCATCAAGGCCGGCGAGTTCGCCGCCATGGCCGGGCCCTCGGGCTCGGGCAAGAGCACGCTGCTCAACATCATCGGCGGGCTCGACACGCCCACCGGCGGCAGCGTGACCATCGAGGGCACCGACGTCGCAAGGCTCAGCGATGCGCAGCGCTCGCGCCTTCGCCGCGACCAGATCGGCTTTGTCTTCCAGAGCTACAACCTGATTCCGGTGCTCACCGCGCTTGAGAATGCCGAGTATATCCTCATGCTCCAGGGCGCTCCCATCAAGGAGCGCCACGAGCGCGTGCGCGCCCTGCTGAAGGACGTGGGCCTCGAGGGGATGGAAGACCGCTTTCCCAACCAGCTCTCGGGCGGCCAGCAGCAGCGCGTGGCCATCGCACGTGCCATTGCCTCGGAACCCGCGCTGGTACTGGCCGATGAGCCCACCGCCAACGTGGACTCGAAGACCGGGGCCGCGCTGCTGGAGCTCATGCACGAGCTGCACGAGAACAAGGGCGTGACTTTCCTCTTCTCCACCCACGACCAGATGGTCATGGAGCGCGCCGAGCGCCTGCTGCTGCTTCGCGACGGGCAGATCGAGGCCGACGGGCCGCCCTCGGAAATCCTCCATAAGGCTTCTTGATGCGCGCGCTGCTGCTCTCGATGCTTGCGCTGCTCTGCCTTGTCTTCCCGGCACCGGCGCGGGCGCTCGTGGGTGATTCCGACGAGGCCTTCGGGCTCGACGGCAGCATCCGCAACATCAGCGGTGCCATCGACAACTTCAATCCCTCGCCGTTCTGGCTGCCGACCAACGGCGGCGACGCCTTTTCCCAGACGATCCTCAGACTGACGGCCATGGGCGCGCCGACCCACTGGCTGTCCTACGAACTCCACGCCGTGCAGACCCTCGATTATTCGAGTGGCGGTGCAAGCTCGGGGGCGTTCTCGCTGGTGCCGGGGGTCACACGCTTTCGCGCGCTCGATGCAACCTGGACACCCGACGCTTCGGGCAAGCTCACGGCCACGACATTGCTTGATCGCTTTGCGGTAAAATTCTCGCCCGAGTGGGGCGACATCACCATCGGGCGGCAGGCGATCACCTTCGGAAAGGCCTTTTTCTGGAACCCGCTCGATGTGTTCCTGGCATTCGACCCCCTCCAGTTTGACCGCGAGTACAAGCCCGGCGTCGATGCGCTGCGCGTGGACATTCCGCTGGGCGACTTCTCCGGCATTACGCTGGTGGGCGCGCTGGGGCGCGAGATCACGCCGACGGGAAGCTACCTCACCGGCAACAAGGCCTTCGACGCCGACTGGTATGGATCGGCGGTGCTCGCGCGCTTCTTCACCCTGTATGAGAACTACGACCTCTCGCTGCAGGCCGGAAAGATTTACGGCGGCTACCAGGTGGGCGGCGGCGCCAGCGGCGAGGTGATGGAGTGGCTCGAGCTTCGCATCGAGGCCGCCTGCTTCCGCGCCATGGATTCACTCGGGGTCTATGCATCCCCCCTGCACCTGCCGGCCAGCTACCTGGGCCCTCTGGTAGAGGATCACGCCACCGCCGTGCTGGGCATCGGCCACCGTTTCGAGAACACGCTGCACGTGCAGATGGAGTATCTTTTCAACGGCCAGGGCGAGCCCGACCGCCTCTCGCTGGGCCTGGTGCGCGTGAGCCACGGCCAGAGCTACCACATGGGCCGGCACGTGCTCGGCGTGACCGCTTCCTATGAGATTCTCCCCATCGTCACCGGGCAGCTCGCCGCCATTGCCTCGCTCGACGCACGCTCGGCGCAGATCCAGCCGAGCGTGACCTGGTCGGCGTCCGACAATGTCGAGGTCGTCGGCGGCGCCATCGTGAGCCTGGGCGATCGCCCGGTCGGGGTGAGTCCCCTGGTCCCGCGCCTCCAAAGTGAATTCGGCACCTTTCCCGATTTCTATTTCCTCGAAGTGAAGGCATACTTCTGAGCCACGAGGAATCTTGATGCCTTCTCCGGGCGACAACCGGCGACCGGCGGCCATGGATCTGCTTGCCTGCCTTTCGGTGACCAATTTGTTTTTCATCGTGCCCGTCTGGCACGACCTGCTGGTGCATCCCGACCCCTACCTGCTTCGCGCGGGTGTTGATCCGCGTCACTATGTCGCCGCGCTGGCTCTGCTCGCCGCGCTCGCGATTCTCGCAACGGGGCTGGTGCGCCTGGCGCGGGCGCGTAGTCCTCAGGCCCTGGGATACGCCGTCCCCTTGCTACTCGTCCTCTTTTTTGCCCGCTACGTCGACTACCACCCGCTGGCACCCTGGATCGGAGCGGCCGCGTGCGAGCTGGCCGGACTGCTCCCCGTTGCGCTGGTAGTGCTCGCGTTCTGGAAAAAGCGCAAAAAACTGATGGCGGCTGCCCGGGCAACAGCCCTCATCGCCGCTCCGTTTCTCGTCGTTACGGTGGGAAACGCCACGTCCGAGTTGCAGGAGGCGCCGCTGTATCAGCCCGCCCCGCTGGCGCCGCCGCTTGTGAAGACCTGCGAGAACTGCCCATTCGTTTTTTGGGGAATCCTCGACGAATGGGACCAACAATACGGGCTCGAAGAGCTGCCGGAGGGGATCGCGCTGCCGAATATCGAGCGCCTGATCGCCACCAGCTTCTCCGCGCGGGAGGCCTACGCCCCCGCAGGTGAGACCTATCTCTCGCTCCCGGCGCTGCTGACGGGAAAGCTCGTCAAGGAAGCACACGATACGAGCCCGCGCGAACTATCGCTCACTCTGGGTGACACCGACGGCAACCCCGCCGGTCATGCGAAGTTCTCAAGGGCGCCCAACTACTTTGACCGCATGCGGGCGCGCGGCTACGAGTCAGCGCTTGTGGGTTTCTACCACCCTTACTGCCGCGCCATCGCCCACTCTCTAGCCAGTTGTTTCAGCTACGCCGTGCGAGAGGTGCAGCCCGAGCTCGAGAATGCCCACTCACTGTCTGGCGCGATGGGATTTTGGCTCGCGCGGCTGATCACCGGCGCCGCGAGCCCCGAACGCGAGGGCAAGACCCTGTGGTGGGACGGTAGCGCCGCCGAAGAGCTAGAAGCACAACTCTTCAACGTCCTCGACAACCCGCGCTACCGCAACGTCTTCTTGCACATCCCGCTTCCCCACCCACCGGCCCCGCCGGGCGATGACTACTTCGACAACCTGCTGCGCGTCGACGCGCTGGTCGGGGCGCTGCGCAAGCAGCTTGAGCAGAGCGGACGCTGGGAGGGGGCAGCAATTCTACTGAGTTCCGACCATTTTTGGCGGCTGGCCAAGTGGTGCGAGCGCGGACCGACCACCCGCCGTGAGCGCTCTTTCACCGGGTGCGAGACCGACCACCGCGTGCCCTTCGTGATCAAGCTGCCAGGGCAGCGCGAACCCTTCGTCTACGATGGCGCGTTCAACAACGTCATCAGCGGCGCGCTGCTCGAAGCGGTTGCCAGCGGCGAGCTCACCACCGCGCGGCAGGTCGCCGCCTGGATCGGCGCGCACAGCACGCTGGCAAAGAGCCCGTATTTCTACGGCTCGCCGGTCAATCCCTGGCCCGACTCAAAGAACGGCGAGGAGCACTGAGGTGGACGCGCCGCTCCAGGATGATTCCAAAGTGCGCCCATGGCAGAAGCGCGCGCTCCCCTACGCCGTCGTCGCGCTGGCCTGCATCGCCGCACGCCTTCCCTTCCTCTCGGTTCCGATGATCGTGGATGAAGGCGCCTATGGCTACGTCGCGAAATTCTGGACCAGTCACTACCAGCTCTACCGCGATATCCCCTTCGACCGGCCGCAGGGACTCTTCCTCATCTTCAAGCTCTGCCTGCTGCTCATCGGCGGGACCCTGCAGGCGATCCGTTTCTACGCCGCGCTCTGGACGGCGGCCGGGGGCGTCACTCTGTTCTTACTGCTCGAGCGCGCGCACTCGCGGCGCGCGGCCTGGTTTGGTGCCCTGGGGTTTGCGGTGCTGAGTACCTGCGTGCGGGTCGAGGGCTACACCGCCAATGGCGAGACCTTCGCCAATTTCCCGCTGCTGCTCTCGGCGCTGCTCACCTGGCAGGGCAGCTTCGGCTGGGCGGGTTTTGCCGCGGGCGGCGCATCTTTCATCAAGCCCAGCGGCGCCTCGGGGCTGATTCTTGCCATGGGCTGGGCGCTCACCAGGCCCGAGAAAAGGAAGAATCTCGCACTCTCCGCCGCCGGCTTTGCATTCTGGCCACTGGCCTCGATCATTCACGGCGCATTGGCCGACTGGGGAAGCTACTGGCACATCATGGTCACGTTTCGCGGCGCGCTGACCGATGCGCTGGGGCTGGACGTTGCCGAGCAGCTGCGGCTGATGCGCCTGCACATCCGCACCACCTTTCCGGCGTGGGCACCGGCCTTTGCCGCCGGATCCTTCGCCGTTTTCCGTGCCAGCAGGCCCCAGCGGAACTTCGGCCTGCTTTTTGCCGCCTCGGCGCTGGCCGGCATGGCAATTGGCGCGCGCTGGGCCGACCACTACTTCATCCAGTGGGTCGCCCCCATGTGCTTTCTCGGCGGCATCGGCGCGGCGACAATTCAAGGCCCGCGAGAGGATCGTATCGCCGCGCTCGCCATTGCCGCCGCGCTTCTGGTGTTCGCATTCGGCGAGGGCCCGTACTGGCTGATGAGTCCGAAGGAAGTCTCCGAGACTTACTACGAGCGCGACGCTTACACCCACGGGCCGGAAATTGCCGCCTTCGTTCGCGCGCATACGCGCCCCGAAGACTCCATCTACGTCGCCTTTTCCAATGCTCACCTGTACTACCTGGCCGACCGCCGCGCTGCGCCCCCGCTGTTGTTCTGGCTTTACCCGGCCGGCTCGGCCGAGTTCGCCGCCCAGGTCATGGACGCCGTGGAAGCGCGCGTGCCCGCCGCCATCATCGTCACTCACCCTGTTCCCGGGCCCTATCTGAAAACAGACGAGTTCTGGAAAGCGCTTCGCTCGGGCTATGAAGAAGCTTTTCGCCAACGGCTCATTTGCGTCTACCTGCGCAAGGGTGACAAACCGGCATCCGAGGCGGGCAGCGCTAGCTCACCATGAGCACACGAACGAACAAAATACTCGCGATCACGCACGCCGCCGTGCGCACGTGGTTGAGGCGCGTCCATTTTTCCAGGTAGTTCTCCCACACCGAAACGGCCGCATCGCTCTGGGGATCGACTGCATCAAGCGCGTTGTTGAGCGGAACGTTGCCTGCCGCCGTGCAGACGAACATCCCCACGACATAGATGAGCCCGCCAGCAAACATGATCGCCGAGCCGGGAGCCTCCCACTGCATCAGCGCAAGCACCGCCAGCGCAGCACTCGCAAGCGTCGTGCCAAAGAACAGTGGGAAAAAAAGCGAGCGCACAATTACCCGGTTGATCGACTGCATCGCCGCGATCCCTTCGGACTGTTCAATCCGGGCAAAGGACGCCATGATGAAGAAAGAGAAAGCGAAATAAACGCCGCCCATGATTCCACTGCCGATTGCGCAAAACCACAGCAGCGACGGAACAACAAGTTCGGACATCACCAATATCTCCCGAACGCACCGAGTGGGCCTGCCCCTATTGATGACAGACCCGCCCGAAGCGAATCACTGACAGTTCTTGCAGATTCCGTAGAGTTCGAGCTTGTGGCTCTTGAGTTTGAAGCCGTGCCTGGCGGCGATGGAGTCCTGGAGTTCCTCGATCTTGTCGGAGACGAACTCGATCACTTCGCCGCACTCGGTGCAGACCATGTGGTCGTGGTGCTTCTGGCCGAGCGCCTGCTCGTAGCGGGCGACGCCGTCGGCGAACTTGCGCTCGGCGGCAAGGCCCGCCTCGGTGAGCAGTTTGAGCGTGCGGTAGACCGTGGCGTAGCCGATCTTGGGGTCCTGCTTGCGGACCAGTTCGAGCATTTCCTCGATGGTCAGGTGCTCGTCCTGGGCGAAAAAGACATCGGCCACGCAGTTGCGCTGGCGGGTGGTCTTGAGCCCGTGGCGGGCAATGTGCTCGGCAAAACGTCCGCGCTTTTCCTCAATGGATGCGCCCGCTTGGCTCGCGCTGGTGGTGGCCGTCCCCATGTTCGCTCCTGAATCCGCCTTACATCCCAGTAAAATCAACCAGTTACACGGATTTTGAATACGTTTTCATTATTCCGATCCGCCCCGCCCCTGTCAAGCCGGAACGCAGCGCCGGCGCAGATTTCGGGGGGCAGGCGCCCGTGCCCAACCGGGTCCCTGGCAAAGCGCGCCAACCCGCCGGGATCGCAGGGGTTTCCAGAGCCAGCTCCCTTCGGTCCCCTGAATTTCGCCGGATGCTTGACAGCGGGCCGCCCACCCCTATAATGAGCGCCCTCCCGGGAGTCTTATCCCCGGGGAGACCTTTATATAGATCGGAAGTTCGGCGCGATGTACGCAGTGATTCGCACCAAAGGCAAGCAGTTCAAGGTCCAGAGCGGCGATGAGCTCTATCTTCCCACCACCGAGGGTGAGGTCGGCTCGAAGATCAACTTCGAGGAGATCCTCGCGGTCGGTGACGGCGAGAAGCTCACCGTGGGCAAACCCACCGTCGACGGCGCCAGCGTCAGCGGCACCATCGTCAGCCATGGTCGTGGTCGCAAGATCCTTCTGTGGAAGCACATCCGCCGTCACAATTCCAAGAAGAAGCAGGGCCACCGTCAGGGTTACACCCAGGTGCGCATTGACGAGGTGAAGGCCTAAGCGCCCTCGCCCGACACGGACAGACACGGAGCACAGTCATGGCACATAAAAAAGCAGGTGGTAGTTCCCGCAACGGTCGCGACTCCAATGGACAGCGCCGCGGCGTCAAGCGTTACGGCGGCCAGGTCGTCAAGCCCGGCAACATCCTGATCCGTCAGCTCGGCACCAAGATCTACCCTGGCCAGAACGTGGTCATGGGCAAGGATTACACCCTGCACGCCACGTGCGCGGGCACCGTGCGCTACGAGCGCTGGGGCCGCGACCGCAAGCGCGTGCACATCGACCCGGTGGAGGCGCCTGCCAGCTAAGGCGGGAGCGACCCTAACCGGCACGCCCCGCAGCCCGGCGGATTACCAGAGTCCGCGGCCTGCGGGGTTTTTGCGTACAGCGCATCAGACTGTTTGAAACCATGAAGTTCGTCGACGAAGTCACCATCCACGCCCAGGCCGGCAACGGCGGCAACGGCGCCATCGCATTCCGCCGGGAAAAATACGTCCCGCGCGGCGGTCCATCGGGTGGCGACGGCGGTCGCGGCGGCGACATCATCTTCGAGGGCGACGAGGGCCTCAGCACGCTCATCGACCTGCGCTACCAGCACACCATCAAGGCCAAACACGGCCAGAACGGCATGGGCAAGGACAAGTACGGCCGCTCGGGCGAGGACGCAATCTTCCGGGTGCCCATCGGCACGCAGATTTTCGACTCCGACACCAACGAGATTCTCGGCGACATCCGCGAACACGGCGAGCAGCTCATCGCCTGCAAGGGCGGCCACGGCGGGCGCGGCAACATTCACTTTGCCAGCTCAACCAACCGCACCCCGCGCCGCGCCGAAGACGGCGGCCCGGGCGAGGAGCGCAACCTCCGCCTGGAGCTCAAGCTGCTGGCCGACGTGGGGCTGGTGGGTTTTCCCAACGCGGGGAAAAGCACGCTCATCAGCCGCATCTCGGCCGCCAAGCCCAAGATTGCCGACTACCCCTTCACGACGCTCACCCCGAACCTGGGCGTCGTCAAAGTGGGCGAGTTCGAGAGCTTCGTGGTGGCCGACATTCCGGGCCTCATCGAGGGAGCCAGTGACGGCGTGGGCATGGGGACCCAGTTCCTGCGCCACATCGAGCGCTGCCGCGTGCTGATCTATCTGCTGGATATGACGCCGGAGGTGGAGCCCTCCCCCATCAAGGCCTTTCGCATCCTCCATGAGGAGCTCGAGCGCCACAACCCCGA
>JAGRBM010000470.1 GCA_020434085.1 Chrysiogenia bacterium
CGGGCTGCGCCTCAACATCAGGAAGGCCACTTTGCGCCACTGGCGCTCGCAGTTCGCGCAGCAACTGCGGGACTTGGGCGTGCCCGCCAATGCCACCGAGCGCGCGGTACGGGGCGAGAGTCGGAAGTCCATGAAGGACGGTATCTATCGCGCGCGCCAGCGACGCGAATCCACACACACTCGGACGCGGGCCCAGGACGTGGCGACGGAGATGGTTGCCAGCCGCGGCCTGCCGCCGGAGCCAGGCAAGCGGACACTGCTCTCGACGCGTGCCGCAGTTCTGCGCGGTTGGCGAGCCGCTGCCGCCACCTTGATTCAACACGGTGACCGCAGTCTGGCCGCCGATGTAGTCAAGTTCACAGACAGCTTCGAGCAACCTCTGACCGATCGCGAGTGGATCGCGCGGAGTCTCTTGGCTCTCTCGAGGGCGCGACAGCGGGACGCGATGACGTTGTGACGGTCTCCGCATCCTTTGAGGATGCGGCGAGGGGACTTCTTGGAATGAACGGCTTGCTATGCCATATTGCTCATAAAGACAACAACTTAAGGTAGGAGGCCTCCACTCAATGAAGGGGCGTCCATAAAACTATGGCGCAGCAGACCAGCCCCTTCTTCGAGCAACCGATCCTCAATTCCCCTTATGAGGAGCCCACCCGGCACCACCCCTTGGATGCCGAGGGTCAGCCGCTCAACGAGCCGCCGCGCGACGGGCGGCGTCAGTCCGAGCTGATTACCCCGGTTCCCAAGCCGCGCAAGAAGAAGCGCCGGAACGCCGATCAGGCCAGCCTCGATCTGCGCGCCGACGATGGACTTTCGACCGAGGAGCAGGAATACAACCCGACGCCGATCATCAACGAGATACGCTTGCACGTGGGCGCCTGGCGAAAGCTGCCGCCCTCGTCCTGGGGTGTCACTCCCGCGACGGCGCGCCTCCTGACCTATTGGCGCAGCCATGAATTCCAGGGCGTAAGGCCCTTCTTCTGCCAGTTGGAGGCGGTCGAAACCATCATCTGGCTGACAGAAGTCGCCAGGAGCAGGAAGCAGCATTCCGCCATCTGGGAACATGTCCTCGGCGCCAACGAGCAGGCCAACCCCGAGCTCGTCCGTCTTGCGATGAAGATGGCGACCGGTGCCGGCAAGACGACTGTTATGGCAATGCTGATTGCCTGGCAGGCGATCAATGCGGTCCGCTCCCCTGCCAGCAATCACTTCTCGCGCGGCTTTCTCGTCATCGCGCCAGGCATCACCATCAAGGACCGCCTGCGGGTCTTGTTACCCAGTGACCTCGAAAGCTACTACCGCGCCCGCGAGCTGGTGCCCGGCGACATGCTCGACGACATCGCCAAGGCCAAGATCGTCATCACCAACTACCACGCGCTCGCCCTGCGGGACGTGCTGGAGGTGAACAAGGTCGGGCGCTCGCTCCTGCAGGGCCGTCACGCACCCATCGTGACCAAGGAAACCGAGGGCCAGATGATCCGGCGCGTGGCCGAGGAACTGATGGGCCTCAAGAACATCGTCGTGATCAACGACGAGGCGCACCACTGCTACCGCGAAAAGCCGGAAAACGAGGACATCGAAGACCTCAAGGGCGACGACAAGAAGGAAGCCCAGAGCGACAACGAGGCCGCGCGGCTCTGGATCAACGGCATCGAAATGTTCAAGCGAAAGCTGGGTGTCCGCGCCGTCTACGACCTCTCGGCGACGCCATTTTTTCTGCGCGGCTCCGGCTACGCGGAGGGCACTCTTTTCCCGTGGACGATCAGCGACTTTTCGCTGATGGATGCAATCGAGTGCGGCATCGTCAAACTCCCGCGCGTCCCGACCGCCGACAACATTCCCGAAGCGGAAGTACCGGTCTTCCGCGACCTGTGGGAACACATCCGCGACGACATGCCCAAGAAGGGGCGCGGCAAGGGCCAGGGCGAGCTCGACCCCAACTCGCTCCCCGCAAAGCTGCAAACCGCGCTGGTCGCGCTCTACAACCACTATCAGGAGACGTTCGAGAAATGGCGAACGGCAGGCATCGATTCGCCGCCGGTCTTCATCGTCGTCTGCAACAACACGTCCGCGTCGAAGCTCGTCTACGAGTGGATATCCGGGTGGCAGCGCCCCGTGGCCGAGGACAGTGAGGAGCTGCGCACCATCCATCACGGCCACCTTTCCCTTTTCAGCAATTTCGATGAACACTGCAACCGGCTCGCGCGACCGAATACCCTCCTGATCGACAGCAAGCAACTCGAATCCGGTGAGGCGCTCGACGAGGACTTCCGCCGCGCCGCTGCGCTCGAGATCGAGCAATACAAGCGCGAGATCGCCCAGCGTGAAGGCGCGGGCCAGGTCGGCGAGCTTTCCGACTCCGACCTCCTGCGCGAAGTCATGAACACCGTTGGCAAGAAGGGACGGCTCGGTGAGCAGGTGCGCTGCGTGGTGTCCGTCGCGATGCTGACAGAGGGGTGGGATACCAACACCGTTACCCACATCCTGGGCGTTCGCGCTTTCGGCACGCAGCTACTTTGCGAGCAGGTGGTCGGGCGCGGCCTGCGCCGCTATTCCTATGACCTGAACAATGACGGGCTGTTCAACGTCGAGTATGCCGACATCATGGGCATACCGTTCGACTTCACGGCCAAGCCGCAAGTTGCACCGGTCACTCCACCCAAGAAGTTGACGCGCGTGGCGGCCCAGCGCGACCGCGCCGCTCTCGAAATAATCTTTCCCCGCGTTGCCGGCTACCGGATCGACCTGCCGGAAGAAAGGCTCCAGGCCAATTTCAGCGACAATTCAAAACTCGTCCTGACTCCCCATATGAC
>JAGRBM010000471.1 GCA_020434085.1 Chrysiogenia bacterium
CGGGCGCGCCATCGAGTGCATCGACGCAAATGCCCGAGTCGTCGGCCAGTGTCCAGAGGCCCGTCTGCTCGTAGCCCGCGCGGGCCTTGAGCCGGGCGTTGCCCACGAAGGTTTCTTCGGTTTCCTCCGCGGGGACGAAGTCTGGAAAATCCTTGAGGGTCAGCAGCTCCACGGGAAGGCCGTCGAGAAAGCGGGCGATCTCGGCCCTCTTGCCCTCGTTGCCGGTGGCCAGCAGCAGTTTCATCGGTTCGAGACGATCCCCGGGGCGCCCAGCGCCTTGAGCTGGAGCGCGAGCAGCTCGCCGATGCCGTTTCGACCGAGCTCGAGAAGCTGCTCGAGGGTCTCACGGCTGAAGGGCGCGCCCTCAGCGGTGCCCTGGATCTCGATGAAGTCGCCGGTGCCGGTCATCACGAGGTTCATGTCCGTCTCGGCGCGCGAGTCCTCGACATAGGGAAGATCACAGACCGGAACGCCCTTGACGACGCCCACGCTCACGGCAGCGACCTGATCGGTCACGACGTCCTTGTAGGAATCGGCCTTGATGCGCTCGCGGTCGATGCAGCTCTGCACCGCATCGACGAGCGCGATCCACGCGCCGGTAATGGCCGCCGTCCGGGTGCCGCCGTCCGCCTGGATAACGTCGCAATCGAGCGTGACCGTGCGCTCACCGAGCTTGTTCATGTTCACCACGCCGCGCAGCGCGCGGCCGATCAGGCGCTGGATTTCCTGGGTGCGCCCGCTCTGCTTGCCCTTGGCCGCCTCACGGCCGCTGCGGCTGTGGGTGGAGGCCGGCAGCATGCCGTATTCGGCGGTGACCCAGCCGTGGCCGCGCTGGTCGCGCAGGAAGCGCGGGACTTCCTCTTCGACGCTGGCGGCACAGAGCACGCGGGTCTGCCCGAACGTGATCAGGCACGAGCCCGCGGCATGGTCGAGGTAGCCGCGCTCGATGCGCACCTCGCGAAGTTCCCCGGGGGCGCGGCCGTCGATACGGCGATTCTCTTCACTCATGTTGTATTTCCTTACTCGCCTGTGAAGACGGGCTTGCGCTTGGCCATGACGGCGTCGGTTCCCTCGAGCACGTCCTTGCCCGAGAATGTCACCGCCTGCTGGATGGCCTCAAAATTAAGCTGATCGGTGAGCGTGCTTTCCTGCGACTGGCGAAGCGCCTTCTTGGTGAGCCGCACTGCCACAGGGGCGCAGGCGGCGATCTCCTCGGCCAGCGCCTTCGTTGCTGCGTCCAGCTCCCCCTCGGGCACCGCGCGGTTTACCAGACCGATACGCTGGGCCTCGGCGCCGTTGATGCGGCGGCTGGAGAAGAGCAGCTCACTGGCATGGGGCATGCCGACGACCCGCGGCAGCAGCCACGTGGCACCCATGCCCGGGTGCAGTCCCAGCGCTGTGAAGTTCACCGCCAGCTTGGCATTCTCGGTGGCCAGGCGAATGTCGCAGGCCATGGCGATGCAGAGCCCCGCGCCGATGGCCGCGCCCTGGATCGAGGCGATGGTCGGCACCGGGATGTCGCGGATGCGCAGGAAGCGCTCGTAGAAGGCCTTCATGCCGTCGGTGTTTTCGAGCACGGTGCGCTTTGTGTTGTTCTTGATCATGGTCATGTCGCCGCCGGCGCAGAACGCCTTGCCCTCACCAGAGAGCACGACAACGCGGGCACCGGGCTCGGCGCGCGCCTTTTCAACGGCGGCAATGAGATCATCACCCATGGCCTCGGTCATGGCGTTGAGCTTGTCGGGACGGTTGAAGCGAATGGTCAGGACGCCGTTTTCGGCGCACTCGTAGGTCAGATTCTCGAAGGACATGGTTTCTCTCCCCGGTAAGGGAGGCTCAAGCTAGTCCGAAGCTCCGGCGGCAGCAAGCCAGCAGGCCGCTCAAAGGGGCCGCCCCTGCTGGGAAGCACCGCGGCCCTGTGCTATTGGCTTTGCCGTGGGGAGCACACATCAGGGGGAGGCGCAGGTCGCGCCATGTCAAAACATTCGCTCAATCTGGTAGAGCGCCTGGCCATTTTCCTGGCCAGCGTCGGCGGCTCTGGCTACGCGCCCAAGGCATCGGGCACGGCGGGGACGCTTGTCTCCGTGCCCGTCTTCATGTTCGCCATCGCCCCCTACCCCGTGCCAATTCGCATCGGCGTGGCCGTTGCCGTGTTTCTCATCGGCGTGTGGGCTTCGTATGTGGCCGAACGCGTTTGGGACGAGCCCGATTCCTCCAAGATCGTCATCGACGAGATGGCCGGTTACTTCATCACCATGATTCCCTTTTCCGCCCACTTCGGCCCGGTGGCCCTGGGCTTTGGATTCTTTCGCCTCTTCGACATCGTCAAGCCCTGGCCGTGCAACTGGCTCGACAAGCACGTCCACGGCGGCTGGGGCGTCATGCTCGACGACGGCGTCGCCGGCCTCTACGCCATGGCGGCGCTGGCCGGCACCGATGCCCTGCTGGCCGGCAACGGCATCGCCTTCTTCGGCCTCGGCGCGTGATTTGCCACAGAGATCACAGAGCACACAGAGAATTTAACCGCGGATAAACGCGGATAAACGCAGATCAGAGCGCAGGCTTGATCCTCTCGCGCCTGAATATCCATGTCTTACATCTGTTCCGAATATTCTGATTTGAAATCTGGATATCGGCGTTTATCTGCGTTCATCCGCGGTCAATTTTCTTTTCTCCGTGTGCTCTGTGATCTCTGTGGCAAAACCTCTTTCCAATCGCATCGACGCGGCATAGGCTTCCCTTCGCCGGGCACGTCGCCCGGTCTGGAGAGTTTCTATGAAAGCCGAAATCCTCGCCACCGGTGATGAGATCCGCACCGGCGCGCTGGTTGATTCCAACTCCGCCTACATTGCCGAGCGCCTCGAGCAGATTGGCCTCGAAGTCACCCGCCACCTGACCGTGGGCGACGACATGGACACGCTGGTCGCAATTTTCCACGAGATCGGCGCGCGCGCCGAGGTGTGCGTGGTCACCGGCGGGCTGGGCCCCACGACCGACGACCTCTCGGCCGAAGCGGCGGCAAAGGCCGCGGGCGTCGAGCTCGCCCTCGATGAAAAAGCGCTTGCCTACATCGAGGGCCTCTACAAGCTGGCCGGTCGTACCATGAGCGAGTCCAACCGCAAGCAGGCCTACTTCCCTGAAAGTGCCGAGCGCCTGGACAATCCCATCGGCACCGCGCCGGGGTTCTCGCTTACCATCGGGAGCTGCCGGTTCTTCTTCATGCCCGGCGTCCCCCACGAGATGAAGCGCATGCTGCGCGAGCAGACCCTGCCACGCATCGAGAAGCTCCGGGGTACCGAGCAGGAAGTGGCGCTGGTCAAACAGATCTCCACCTTCGGCTCGACCGAATCCCAGATCGGCGAAAAGGTCGCCGACCTCCCGCAGAAGTTCCCGGGCGTGAAGCTCGGGCTTCGCGCAAAATTCCCCGAGATCCAGGTGAAGCTCTACGCGCGCGGCAATGACGAGGCGGCGGTGAAGAAGCTCCTGCAGCAGGCGGGCAACGACGCCCTCTCGCGCGTGGCGGACTTTGCCTTCAGCGACGAGGGAAAAGACATGGCGCAGGTGCTCGCCGACCTGCTCATGATGGAGAAAGCCACCATCGCCGTGGCCGAGAGCTGCACGGGCGGGCTCATCGGAGATTCAATCACCAACATCGCGGGCTGCAGCGCCTGGTTCAAGATGAGCGCCGTCTGCTACACCAATGCCTCGAAGAACAAGGTGCTGGGAGTCTCCGAGCAGACGCTCGAGCGCCACGGCGCAGTGCACGAAGAGACCGCCAAAGAGATGGCCGCCGGCGCGCGCGAGGTGGGCGACGCCACCTACGCGATCTCCACGACGGGCATCGCCGGCCCCGCTGGAGGCAGCGAGAAGAAACCCGTCGGCACGGTCTGCATCGGCATCGCCACCCCGGCCGGCGCCGAGGGCTACCGCTACTTCTTCCCGTTTCGCGAGAGAGAGCGCAACAAGCAGGTCTTCGCCATGACGGCCATGGACCTGCTGCGCCGGCGCCTCATGGGCCTGCCGCCGCCACGCTACGGGCTGGTGAAGAAGAAAGAATCCTTAAGATCAACCGGGAAATGACCGCCAAGTCGCCAAGAACGCCAAGGAAGTTGAGCCACACCAACGCTCTGTGAATCCTTGGCATCTTGGTGGTTTAATTTTCTGACAATTTCAGAGCTTGGCCGCGGTCTCTTTGGGCATGAAGCGCTTGGCGCGCTCGGGATCGAGACGCACCATCTCGGCTTCGCACTCGGCAATGATCTTGTCGTTTTCATCGACGATCTGGCCGTGACCGTGCAGGCGGTCGCCGTTTTCGTCGGTCTTCCATGCCTGGAGCTGGATGGGTTTATCGATGTGAAGCGGACGGCGGAACTTCACCGTCATCTCCACCGTTGCGCACATGGCGTCCGAGAGCATCGAGACACCCGAGACCACGATCTCATCGAGCAGCGTGCAGACGATGCCGCCGTGGGCGGTCTTGGTAAAGCCGCGGTAGCGATCTGGAACGGCGTAGTCGCAATAGACTTTGTCGCCCGCCTGATAGAGCACCAGGCCCATGCCGTATTCATTCTGCGTGCCGGTGGTGAAGCACCCCTTGGGGCGGCGAACGAATTTCTTCTGATCTTCCGAAAACTGCTCGGGCATGGCCGTGCCTC
>JAGRBM010000472.1 GCA_020434085.1 Chrysiogenia bacterium
AGCTCTTCCAAAAGCAGCATCTGCGAGGTAGGTTTCCACGTGGGATCTGTCGCAACCGTTCGATATGCGTCGGCTAGAGCCCGCCATCACTTTTCGCGTCCTTCACACTGGTGGTACCCACACCATGCGAGACCAGTCCTTTACGCTCCGCCCCGATGCCCGTCCGACCCGGCGATTCTCCTCTGTGGGGATCTGCTTATGACCCGGCGTGAGATGCTCACGGCGCTGGGCCAGTGGATTTTGCTGGGCTCCATCATTGGCGTGGCCTGCGGCGCGGCCTCGGCCCTTTTCCTGTGGCTGCTGGAACTGGCCACGGACTATCGCACCGGCCACGAGATCATTGTCTACACCCTGCCGGTGGCGGGCCTCGTTATCGGCTGGATCTACGAGCGCTACGGCCAGTCCATCAAGGGCGGCAACAACCTGGTCATCGATACCATTCACGATGAGGGCCCCGAGATTCCGTTGCGCATGGCGCCCATGGTGCTCATCGGCACGGTGCTCACCCACGTTTTCGGCGGCAGTGCCGGCCGCGAAGGCACGGCGGTCCAGATGGGCGCGAGCATCACCGACTGGATCTCCCACCGGATGCGGGTGAGCAAGGAGACGCGCCGCCAGCTTCTGGCCGCGGGCGTCGCAGGCGGTTTTGGGTCGGTCTTCGGAACGCCCATTGCCGGCGCGGTGTTCGGGCTGGAGTTCGTGGTGCTCGGGCGCATCGAATACAAGGCGCTCGTTCCCGCGGTGGTGGCCTCGATCGTCGGTGACATGACGACGCGGGGGCTGGGCATTCATCACACGAGCTACCTCTCGCCGCCTCATGTGGGGCTCACGCCGCTGCTGCTCTTGAAGTGGGTGGCTTTCTCGGCCGCCGCAGCGGCGGTGACCTGGGCATTTATCGAACTCACCCATCTCATCAAGAAGCAGGGGGAGGCGCACTTCTCGCGTCTGCCGGTGCGGATGCTGCTCGGCGGCATTGCCGTTGTGGGGATGTGGCAGCTCGTCGGGACGAGCGACTACCTGGGCCTTGGCGTGCCGACGATCGTGCGTGCCTTCGAGGACCCCGCGCTTCCAGCCTATGCCTTTGCGCTCAAGCTGGTCTTCACCGCCGTGACACTGGGCGTGGGATTTCTGGGTGGTGAGGTCACGCCGCTGTTCTTCATCGGTGCGACACTGGGAAGCGTGCTGGCGCGTGGGCTCGGTATCCCTATTGAGCTGGGCGCCGGCGTGGGAATGGCGGCGATCTTCGCTGCCGCCTCGAATACGCCGCTCGCGCTCTCGATCATGGCGCTTGAACTTCTGGGCGCGGAGATCTTCCCCCACGTGGTGATCGTGTGCGTGCTGACCTACATCCTCTCGGGTCATCGCAGCATCTACCCCTCGCAGCGCGTGCTCAGCGGTAAGGGCGGCCGCGGCCTTCCCGCGCAGATGAGCCTGCGGGACATGGCCGCGGGCAAGAACGAATCAACGAAAAAGTAGTCAGGCGTCGTCGCGGCGGCGTCCCAGGGCGGTGATGAGCCGCGCCATGTAGTCCTCGGCGCGGGCCATTTCCTCGGGGGTGCTGTCGGGCGAGAGCTCGAAGTCCAGCGCGACGGCGAGGATGGCGGTCATCTGCGTGCGCACAAGAAGCGGGTCGACCTCCCGCCCGGTGGCCTCGGCGTAGACGGGCAGGAGCTTCTCGACGGTGCGTTGGCGGAATTCCTCCAGGCGCGGCGCCAGGGGGGAACCCGGACGCTGGGCCTCCACAATGAGCACACGGAAGAGAAAGCCCGCGATGGAAAAAGCGCCGGTTACCGTACGCAACACGCGCTTGAGGCGCTTCTCGGGCGGGCCGCCCGCAGCGATGGTGTCGGTGATCAGCCGCTCCCACACGCTCATCATCAGATCGAAGAGCGCGACGAGCACATCTTCCTTGCTGCCGAAGAACTGGTAGTAGGTAAAGCGCGAGACGCCGGCGGATTCGAGAATGTCGCTCACATCGACCGCATCGACGCCGCGCAGGCCCAGCACGTCGGCGGCCCCGCGCATGATTTTTCCGTAGCTCTTGTTGGCACCGTTGCGCGCAGCGACGTCGACGACCATGTCGAGCGCTTCGGCGCGGGTGAGGCCGAAACGCCCGGAGGGGGCGGGGCCTTTCGAAGAGGGCTGCAGGAGCTTGCGCGCCTCGGGACCGAGTGCGGTCACGCGCAGGGCCAGCGAAGTGGCCTGATCTTTCATCTCTTCGAGGGCGGCGCTGCCTTCATCGCGGCGCACCGGGCCCTCGGGATTACTCCGCCTTCCGGCACGCGCCGGGCGCGCGGGCGCAATGCCGCCGGGTGATGTTCGCCTGCTGGTTCTGGCCGCCACGTTCAGATTGCTCCTGGATATGCTTATACACGAGATGTTGCCGAATGGCCATTTTCATACTCAATGTCTGATTTTCTGCATGCGGCAAGTGCCCATAAAAATCCAGTAATATTCAGTAGTTATACTGATATGTGCCGATTGCCTGGTAAAGTAGGTCTCTTTTATGCTTGCAATCATACATTGTGTTTGATAGTGATCGGAGCAATCCAAGAAGCGAAGGGATCCGGGCATGAAACACACGACCGCGCACACCGCGCGCTTTCTCAAGGGACTACTGATCGCACTTCTCGCAGTGCAAACGCTGAGCTTTTCGGCCTTCACAGTTGAGGCGCTTGCCTGGGGAACCCCGCCGCCTCCGCCGCCGCCGGCCTACCTTGACGACGGCAACGAACCACCGGCCAATCCGTACCTGGCCGACTCACCCTGGCCCATGACTCACCGCGGGCCCTACAACCAGGCCAGCTCGCCCTGGGCGGGGCTCGACGAGAACGACTCCATCGATGTGGACTACATCTTCGGCACGCCCGGTGCGATCACATTGGCTTATGGCAATGCCAACGGCGCCGGTGACCGCTCCTTCTGGGCCAACACCCCCTTCTATGCGGCTAAGGTCGATCCGCGTGGGGAGGAACTCGCCTACATCGACCAGAGTTCGTCGGACCTGAGTCTCGATGCGCTCTCCGGCGCCTACACGGTGCTCGACAAGAATGGCGTGTTCTATGCGCCCCAGGGGACAAAGCTCCGTGCATTCACCGATGCGACTTCGGGCAAGCCCTTCTCCGGGATTGTGAAGATCGCCGAGTTCCAGCTCCCGGCCTCGGCGCTAGCCTCTTCGTCGGACTCGCTGGTGGGTTTGAACATGACCTGGGACGGCAAGCTGGCTTTCGCCACCGCGGAAGGAATTGTCGGTATCATCAACCGCAACTTTACCGGCCTCCAGACGATCGCTCTGGGGGAAGGTGAGGAAGTCTCCAACTCCATCGCCGTGGATGAGGACGGCGGCATCTACGTTGTCACCAGCAAGCACATGCACCGCGTCCAGTGGGACGGCTCCAGCCTGAGCATCGCCTGGACCGCCGACTACGAAGTCGGACCCGAAGAGCAGGTGGGCGGGCGTCTGGGCGCCGGCTCGGGCGCGACGCCCTCGCTCATGGGCACGGGAAACCAGGACAAGTTCGTGGTGATTACCGACGGCGAGGCGCTCATGAACCTCGTCCTCTTCTGGCGTGACGAGATTCCCGCCGACTGGCAGCCCATCGCCCCGGGCAAGGACCGCCGCATCGCCGCCGAGGTGCCGGTCACATTCGGTGACCCCAGCGCCACGACGTCGGTTTCCGAGCAGTCGGTACTGGTGCGTGGCTACGGCGCGATGGTCGTCAACAACGACTACGGCTTCGATCTGCCCAAGTGGCTTCCTGACCTGTTCAACCAGCTTCTGGTAGCGCTGACCAACCTGCCCGAATACGCGCCCTATGGCGCGGAGAAATTCGTGTGGAACCCGGCAACCCGCAAGCTGAACAGCGCGTGGGCCAATCCCTCGGTGAGCTGCCCCAACGGCATCCCCACCATGAGCACGGCCACGAACCTTGCCTACTGCATCGGCCAGCGCTCCACGAAGTGGACCCTCGAGGGCATCGACTGGGACACCGGTGCCAGCGTCTTTCACAAGAACCTGGGCTACCTGCCGCGCTACAACAGTGCCTATGCCGCCACCGAGATCGGCCCGAACCGGGAGATCGTCAGCGGCACCTTCACCGGGATCATCCGGCTCCAGCCCGAATAAGTCTCGCGTCTCTCAGGAACGAAAAAGGGCCGCCCGGTTGGGCGGCCCTTTTGTTGTGTGTTTTCAGCTCAGACGCGTGGATGTGCTTCCAGGGCCTGCAGTACCGCTTCGTTGCGGGCGCCCTGCTGGAACATCTGGCGCGCGCGGTCGGCGTCTTTGCGCGGGGCTCTCATGATTGCTTTGGCCGCGATGCCGGATTCGACCATGGCTTTGGTGCACTCGATCCGTTCCATGGCCTTGTCCATTGCGCCGTAGCCGTTGGCCGCCTGTTCTGCGAGCTTGCTGGTATACCAGTCCTCGGTATGAAGAACCGTTGGATTTTTGGGTGGCATTACCCCCAGTCTTCCCCGGACTTCTTCAAGCGAGAGGGGCAGGAGCTCCTCAAAATAGACGCAGTTGAATGGAGTCTTCTTCGACGCTCCGGCTCCGCGCTCATAGGCTTCGAGCATGTACTGCATCCATTTGGTCATACCGCACTTTGGACGGAACACCAGCCCGGTGCCCAATGCTTCAAGGCGGGTGAGATTCCGCATGAAAGGACTGGGGGCATAGAGCCCCAGGCTGAAGGCGATGTTGAGGGTTTCACCGGCAAGGTCGGCCCCGTAGCCCGAGAGCATGTGGGTCATGTCATGGGTGTTGCCGATGCGCTCGACGAGCCACTTCATTTCCTCGGGCCATTCGAGCCGGTCGAAATCGCCGCCCTTGTAGGCGAGGCCCGCCAGCACGTAGCCGGGGATGATCCCCTCGCCGCTCATGAATTCGTAGTAGGTGCGCCCCATGCTGGCCTCTGGAAGTTTCTTGAGTGCCTGCATGTCGTTGAGAGCGGCGCCCAGGTCCGGTCGATCCGCGAGAATGCGCCGTCCCTCCGGGTGGGCCCGCATCCGATCGACCATGCGGCGGATCGTGGGGCCGCCCACGGCAAAGACCATCTTGAAATTCTGAGAGGCGCCGAATTCGCTTACCGGGTTGCGAGCCCAGAGGGCAAAGGCCTTCAGGCCCGCAAGGTAGTTTCGCTTGAGGGCGGGGTCTGTCTTTGTTCGATTGAGTAGATGCATCGAATGTCACCTCTTCTTCTTGTGTGTAGTTGTAATCGGGTGCAGCTTCCCGGCATTTTCCAGCGCGCCGCGGGCCCAGATTGCGATGGACGTCTCAATGGCCTCGCGCCGGGTTACTCCCAGGCGCTCGCAGAACTCGGGGCGCGGCGCATTGTCGAGAATCAGGTTGAGGTTTGCCAGGGCGGTGTCGGCATGCAGGTCCTTGCGGATGCTCGGGCGCAACAGGTTCGCACCCATTCGCCGCCACTTGCCGACTTCATCCTCGAAGATCCTGAAAGCCTCGGGGTGATCTCGCTCGATGTCGTCCCAGAACGCGGGCGAGTATTCCGAGACCTTTTGCGACCACGCCTTCGCCCAGTGCATGAGTCCCTCGGCCGCCGAGTCGAACTTCCGATCTCTGGGCATCGCCGCCTGCGACTCGGCCAGATCCTCGGCCCAGCGTTCAACCAGCGCCGTTACGATGTCGTCCTTGGATCCGAAGTGCTTGTAGAGGGTGGTGGCGCTCATGCGCAGCTCGGCGGCCAGCTCGCCCATGACGATCGAGCGGGTGCCGGAGCGACGGGCCTTCTCCGAAAAGGCCGTCAGGATGCGCTCTCGCACCTCATCTGAATCATTTCCCCTGCGCCCGGGGCGGGGGCTGGCTGCCGCGCTCATGCCTCCGTCTCCTGAATAAGTAATATATGTACTCTATAATTACTGTCAATCTCTATTTTGAAATGTCAGATATATTACGAGTTTGTTCGTCTATCGCCTTGGCTGTAATATCTGATTAGCCGGCTGATCAGCCCGCGGGGAGATTCCATGAGCGAATTCAAGACGCTGACCTATGAAAAGACCGGACGCATTGCCCGGATCACGCTGAACCGTCCCGAGCGCGGTAACGGCATCACCTTCGACATGCCGCGAGAGATCGCTTCCTGTGTCGAGCGCGCCGACCTTGATCCAGAGGTCCACGTCATCGCGCTGTCGGGAAACGGCAGCGGATTTTGCGGGGGCTACGATCTGGTGGAAAACGCCGAGGGGATGCTCAGCCGGCAGGAAGATCCGGACCGGCCGAAAAACTCGCCACTCGATCCGATGGTGCAGGCAAAAAACCACATCCCCAACTCCGCGTGGGATCCCACCATCGATTACGCGATGATGAGCCGCAACGTGCGCGGGTTCATGAGCCTTTTCCATGGCAACAAGCCCGTGGTCTGCAAGGTGCACGGATTCTGCGTGGCCGGCGGCACGGACATGGCGCTGTGCTCGGATCTGCTGGTCATCGCCGAAGACGCCAAGATCGGCTACCCGCCCGCGCGGGTGTGGGGATCACCGACGACTTCCATCTGGGTGCATCGGCTGGGGCTGGAAAAGGCCAAGCGCCTGCTCTTCACCGGCGACTGCCTCTCGGGAAAAGAAGCGGTCGAGTGGGGCCTGGCCATTGAATCGGCGCCGGCCGAAGAACTCGACGAACGCTTCGAAATCCTGCTCGGGCGCATCGCGCGCATGCCCGTCAATCAGCTCATCATGATGAAGCTGCTGCTCAACCAGAGCGTCATGGCCCAGGGCCTGCACACCACTCAGATCCTCGGCACCGTCTTCGACGGGATTACCCGCCACACCAGGGAGGGATACGACTTCCAGCAACTGGCCATGAAGAAGGGCTTCAAGGAAGCGGTGCGCGAGCGCGACGAGCCATTCGGCGACTTCGGCAAGTCGACCTTCAAGGGCTAGGGCTTCTACTTTGCGTGCCCGCTCTCTATCCTCGGGCAAAGGAGAGCAACCATGAAGGCGGTCATCAAGGAATCCTGGGCGGCCGACGCGCCCCTGGTCATGAAGGAAATCTCCACGCGCGAGCCGCGTATGGGCGAGGTGCGCGTGGCGGTGAAGGCTGCGAGCGTGAACCCGGCCGACTGGAAGATGCTCGAATCGGGCAGCGCTTCGTTGGCCGGGCGGCTGCTAAGGCCGCGCGGGCCCGTACCGGCGGGACTCGATTTCGCGGGCATTGTCGAAGCAGTCGGGCGCCGCGTCTCCCATGTGAAGCCCGGCGACGCGGTGGCGGGAATCTCGCTCGCATTTCTTGGACAGCAGGGAAGCTACGCGGAGAGCCTCATCGTTCCCGCGCGCATGTGTTGCCGCCTGCCCGAGGGCGTGGACTTTATCAGTGCCGCCACGCTCCCGGTCGCGGGTTACACGGCCTGGCATGCAGTTGCCGACATCGGGCGCCTCAAGGCCGGTGAGAACGCGCTCATCCTGGGCGCCTCGGGCGGAGTGGGACACCTGGCGGTGCAAATTGCCAAGCACGTCTGCGGCGGATTTGTCGTGGGCGTGTGCTCGGCGCGCAATGAGAAGCTCGTGCGCGATCTGGGCGCCGATGAAGTGATCGATTACACAAAGGGCGACTCCCTTGAACAGGCGGAGCAGTTCGCGCCCTTTCAGGTCGTCGTCGACTGCGTGGGCGATTATCCGGGAAACAAGTGTCGCAAGCTGCTCGGTAGCGGCGGTCGCCACGTGAACGTCTCGCCCAATTCCCCGAGCGCCATTGCGCACCTCGTGTCCTCACCGCTGAGGAGTCGCACCCTGCTTGGCGTGCCCACGGGCCGCCAGCTCCTGCCGGTGGCAAGGGCCGTTGCAGAGGATCGCATCAAGGTGATTGTGTCGAAGGAATACCCGCTCGCCGAGATCGATGCGGCGTTTGAGCAGAGCAAGAGCGGCCGCACCGTCGGGAAGATCGTCCTGATTCCCTGAGTCAGTCGCTCTCCACGCCCAGCAGGCGGCGCACTTCGGGATCGCTGCTCATGCGCCAGATCTTTGAATCCAGGTAGTAGTGCTGGAGCGCCCAGCCGATGATGAAGGCGAATGCCACGCTCTCCCCGACGCCTGAATAGCTTGCCTCGCCAAAACCGGCAGTGCTCAGGGAGGCGTTCACGATGGAATCATCGATGAGCCCGCCCAGCGCCTTTCGCAGCCAGATGATCCATGGACCGCGGTAACAGGCGAAAGTAAAGACGATGCCGATCGCGCCGTAGGCCAGCCAGCTCGAATACGCGCGGCGCGCCCACGGGTAGCGCTGCGCGGTCTTCTTCCCATCTGCGTAATACTTCTTTCGTGCGTAGTCCCAGATGATGCGGTGATACTGGATGTTGTGTCCCACGGTCACGATGGGAATGACGAAGGCGGCCAGCAGGGGGCTGGCCGCATAGACGATCAGGTGCAGCGGCACGATGGAGAACAGGAACGCGAGCTTGGCGCCGTTGAGGCTCTCGCCCTCGCTGCGGCGCTTCCATAGCGAGAGAGCGTAGGCCCCGAGCGCCCCGATATAGAGTGTCCAGAAGAGCGGGCGGAAAACCCCCGCCAGCGTGAGCCCGCCCGCGAGCGGCCGCTGCAATCCCAGGTCGGGATAGAAACCCGGCGTTTGCAGGTAGAAGGGCGCGGTAAAGAAGAGCAGCAGCGGCAGGTAGAGCATCAGGTTGAAGAACCAGGTGTCGAGCCGCTCCCAGCGCGGATCGAAGTCGTCGGCCTTCGACTTATAGAGCCGGAAGAAGCCCCAGTGCTGGCGCACCACGTGGTAGTAGGCCCAGAGCTTGAAGAAGGTGAAGAAGACGTAGTAGCCGATTGCCAGAGAGCCCGCAGGAAAGCTCAGCCCGACAAGACCCG
>JAGRBM010000473.1 GCA_020434085.1 Chrysiogenia bacterium
CCGGTCCGCGCAGCTCGAAAACCACGCTGCGACCGCTGGCCGTATCGCGGGAGATCTTCACCCAACCATCGGTGATGAGGAAGAAGCTATCGGGGTCGCAACCCTCGTGGAAGATACGCGCTCCCTTGGCGAACGAGGCCGGGCGCAGTTCCTCGGCAAGCTCGGCAAGCTTGTCCCGGGAAAGCCCGGAAAACAGCGGGACGGACATCAGATACGCCACCTTTGACGCATTCTGCGCACTCGCCGGATGCAGCAGAACATTCGTCACGCGTCGTGGCATTTCAAATCGATTGGCTGGCACCGCGCTCTCAAGATTCATCGCTCCAACTCCTCGCTCTCATCCATTTCTCTCCCACTCATTTGGGAGAGACCCCGCCCAATCTGCTCACTCAACACCCAGTGCCGCATTTGCCGCGGACCCGGAATTCTGCTGTTCCAGAGCAGCGCGCTTGCGCCGCTGTTCGGTTTCAAACTGGCCAACATCGGCCAGGGTCATCTTGTCGAGATATTGCTGACATACCGCCCGCTCTTTCTTCCAGAACTCGTGAGCAGGGCAGGCGCGCTCGTCGCTGCATTCGGCAAGACCCATCATGCAGCGTTGTTCGCACATCGGATCGTCGAGCAGCCGGCAAAGGTCGAAAACGGTTACCGACTCAGGCGGGTGGGCAAGCGTAACGCCGCCGCGAATGCCGCGCTGGGTGGTCACCATCCCCTTGCGGGCCAGGGTGTTGATGATCTTGGCAAGATAGGCGCTGGGTATGCCGGTGGCTGCGGAGATATCCTTGACCAGCGTGGGCCCTTCGCTGTTCTCAGCAAGGTAGCCCAAAGCAAGAATCGCATATCCAACGGTCTGACTAAGCATCGCGCTCGATCCCCTTCGCTCCGACAAGGCGATATTATGATCTTCGGGTCATCTTGTCAATAAACCATACGACCACCGGGTCGTCTTGTATCCTCCGGGACTTCTGACCGTCCAAAACCCTGCGTTATTTCAGGGTGTTAGCCGCACACACGTCCGGCATTCAAGCAGGGAAGAGCGGGCCGATGTCTATGATTCCCGGCGCCCCTACAAAGCCCTACTCAGTGCCGATCCCGGCGCGTTTTTGGCGGTTTCCATCTTGATGCCACAGCGCTGATGTGCCATACAAAAGCCCGCGGTCGGAGCCGGGAGCGACGCCGAAACCGCTTATGATCTCAGGACATTGAGGGCAATCCGGGGTAGCAGAGGGGCAGGCCTCGCAGCTCGTCGATTTCGGCGAGCGTGCCTGCAAGCTCCCATCTTGAAAACGATTCTGAAACGAGAGTCGTTGGGCAGGGACGGGTATGTTCCAACAGTTTACCGAGATGCTCCTTGCCGGAGCCAGACCCATCATGGAGCAGCAGGCCATCCTGGCCGGCTGGACCTATTACGTCATTGCGTTCTGGTTCCTTGCCGTTCAACTGGGAATCTTCGCGTTTCTCGTTGTTTCTCACAAAAAAGATCTCGATCGCGCCGGACGCGTCAGCCTCGCCACTTTCAAGAAGGCGGCCTGGGTGATGGTACCGGCACTGATGATTGCGGGGTTCGACCTTTTTGTGGTTGTTCCCGCCAACCTGACCGCCGGACAGAAGACTGCCCAGGTGCAGCCGGCCGGCGGTGAGGGTGAAGTTGCGCTGAGCCTGCTCGAACAAGAGCAGGAATAAGAATTTGAAACCCGGTCGCCCCCAACCGCACAAGGGGCGCAACCGGGAGAGAGGCTAGGGATGGACGAAAGCATTTACGGGTACGGGATGCCGCCCAATGGATCGGTGCATGGTGTTGCTGTCGATCAGCTCATCAACATTCTGCACTACTTCATGGCGGCGCTCTTCATCGGCTGGGGAATTTTCTTCATCTACTGCATCGTGCGCGGCGCCAAGGCAGAGAAGGCCACGTATGAACCGCTCAAGGGTACTTTTTCGAAGTATCTGGAGATCGCGGTGGCCCTGTTTGAGGCGATGCTGCTCCTGGGACTGGCAATGCCGGTCTGGGCGAAGCTCAAGAACGAGTTTCCCAAGGAAAGCGAAGCCGTCAACGTCCGTGTGATCGCCCAGCAGTTCAGTTGGACCTACCACTACCCGGGCGCCGACGGAAAATGGGGACGCACGGACGTGACCCTGATGGACGGCGTCAACTCGCTGGGTATTGATTACAATGATCCCAATGCCGCCGACGACATCGTCACGGGCACAATGATCATCCCACGCAACAAACCGGTAATCGCCCGCATCTTTGCTAAGGATGTGATCCACAGCTTCGGCGTTCCGGTCCTTCGTCTCAAGCAGGACGCCATTCCCGGCATGGAGTTCCCGATTCACTTCGAAGCAACCCGCGAGGGCATCTTCGAAGTGGTCTGCTCGCAGCTCTGCGGCGTAGGTCACTTCGGCATGGGCTCGAAGGTCGATGTGCGCAGCCCCGGCGGCTATGCGAGCTGGCTGGTCACCAACCAGGCCGAGGCCGCCGAATTCGGTTCCGAGGACGTCGAATACGCCGAGGACCAGGCCAGCGCCCACAAGGCACTGAGCAAGGCGCAGCTTGCGCTTCGCAGCGCCAAGACCTTCATGAAGGATCTCGAAACCTTCACGAAGGAACCCGATCAGATCAAAGAAGGCCGCACCGCGCTGGCACGTGCCGAGAAGGCCGTGAACGCCGCAGCGCAGGCCTATGCTTCGAAATACAGCGCGCAGCAGTCCGAGACCGCGCCCGAAGCGACGGAGGAGCACTAAGCCATGAGCGAAGAGCATGGACATCACCACGAACTGAGCTTCGTGCAGAAATACATCTTCTCGGTCGATCACAAGGTCATCGGTATCCAGTACACCGTGGCATCGCTGATCTTCCTGTTCCTGGGCTTCAGCATGATGATGCTGATGCGTTTCCAGCTTGCCTATCCGGGTGAGGCGATCCCCATTCTGGGATCGATCCTGCCCGAGCCCTTCGTCAAGAACGGCGTGATGACCGCGGCGTTCTACAACCAGCTTGGCGCCATGCACGGCACCATCATGGTGTTCATGGGCGTTGTTCCCCTGGCCGTCGGTGGTTTCGGCAACTTCGTGCTGCCGCTGCAGATCGGCGCGCCTGACATGGCGTTCCCCCGCATGAACATGGCGAGTTTCTGGGTTTTCTTCCCCAGCGCGCTGTTCATGATGCTCGGGTTCTTCATGCCCGGCGGCGCCGCCCAGTCGGGCTGGACCGCTTATCCGCCGCTCTCGAACCTTGCGCCGCACGAGTGGCACTTCTGGAACGGCCAGAACATCTGGCTCATCGGCATGGTGGGTCTGATCACGTCCTCACTGCTGGGTTCGATCAACTTCATCGTCACCACCGTGCAGCTTCGCGTGAAGGGCCTGTCCTACATGCGCATGCCCTTCTTCGTGTGGGCCCAGCTCATCACCTCGTTCCTGCTGCTACTGGCCTTTCCGCCGCTGGAGGCAGCCGGCATTCTGCAGCTCATGGACCGCGTGGCGGGCACGAGCTTCTTCATGCCCACAGGGCTTGTGGTGAACGCGCAGCTCGCAACCGCCTGGGCGGGCGAGGGCAGCCCGCTGCTCTGGCAGCACCTCTTCTGGTTCCTTGCCCACCCGGAGGTCTACGTTCTGATCCTCCCGGCCATGGGCATCATCGCCGAGATCGTTGCCAACAATACGCGCAAGCCGCTCTGGGGCTTCCGCTCCATGGTTTACTCCGGCGCATTCCTTGGCTTCATGTCCTTCCTCGTCTGGGCCCATCACATGTATCAAACGGGCATGGGCACGACGATGAGCGCGTTCTTCCAGATGACGACCATGATCATCTCGATCCCCTCGGTCGTCATTCTGACCTGCCTGCTCATCAGCCTGTGGGGCTCGAAGATCCGCTTCAACACGCCGATGCTCTTCGCGCTGGCCTGGATGCCGATGTTCGCCATTGGCGGTCTGACCGGACTGCCGCTGGGTCTCGCTCTCTCGGACATCTACCTGCATGACACCTACTACGTGATCGGCCACTTCCACTATGTGGTGGCGCCGGGCACGATCTTCGCGCTCTTCGCGGGTGTCTACTACTGGTATCCGAAGGCCACCGGTCGCATGATGAACGAGAAGCTCGGCAAGCTTCACTTCATTGGTTCCTTCATTGGCATGAACATGGTTTTCATGCCCATGTTCATCCAGGGCCTGGCCGGCGTTGCGCGCCGCATGTATGACCAGACCTTCTACGCACACGGCCGCGCCGTCCAGGACCTCACGGTCTTCCAGTCTTGGGGCGCGTGGTTCCTGGGTGCGGTGCAGATCTTCTTCATCATCAACTTCTTCATGAGTGTGAAGAACGGCGAGAAGGCTTCCGAGAACCCCTGGGATGCCACCACGCTTGAGTGGGCCGCTCCTTCTCCGCCGCCGCACGGCAACTTCGTGGAGGTCCCGGTGGTCTACCGCGACCCCTACGAATACAGCGTGCCGGGTGCGAGCACTGACTTCTCACCCCAGTTCAACGAAAACGCCTGAACCGGGAAAGAAAAGGATTAAGCAATGTCGGAAGAAATTCCCTACACAGTAGAAACCCGTCCCGATACCGGCCTCTACAACGGCAAGTTCGGTATCTGGATGTTCCTGGCCTCCGAAGTGATGCTCTTCGGCGCGCTCTTCTCGGCCTACGTGCTGCTTCGCACGGGCGCGCAGGTCTGGCCGCCGGTCATTCCGGGGCACCCCTACATGCGCGGCATGGAGATCCTCAATGTTCCGCTTGCCACGCTCAATACCGCAGTACTGATTACCTCAAGTATCACCGTAGTAATGGCCTGGGCGAGCCTCAAGATGGGCAACTTCGCCAAGGGCAAGATGTACATCTGGGCGACCATCGCCTGCTCGCTGGGCTTCATGGTGATCAAGACGATCGAATACTCGGCCAAGTTCGAACACGGCTGGTATCCCTCGACCAACAACTTCTTCGGCATCTACTTCACGATGACGGGCCTTCACGGCCTTCACGTGATCGGCGGCCTGATCGTGTGGCTCTATCTGGCCACCGCAGGTTCGAAGATGTGGGAGACCGAGCCCGAGCGCTACACCAACCGGATCGAAGTGACCGGCCTCTACTGGCACTTCGTCGACCTGGTCTGGATTTTCCTGTTCCCCAGCCTTTATCTTCTCTAGGAAGGGATTTGAGTTATGAGTGAAGAAACTACGCACGACGCACACAGCCACGAGGACATCGAGGCGCACGTCAAAGTCTATATCAAGGTCTTCATTGCCCTTCTGATCCTCACGGGCGTGACCGTTGCGGTGGCGGAAGTACATCTGCCCATCCACCTGGCGGTCGCCGTCGCGCTGGTCATCGCCGGCATCAAGGGCAGCTTGGTGGCTGCGGAATTCATGCACCTCAAGGGCGAGGTGAAATGGATTCTCTATAGTGTCCTGCTCACTGTATTTATGTTCGTGATGGTCCTGGCCGTCCCGGTCATCACGCACTCGGGCTACGCCGAAACGGGCTGGCGTGCGGCGGCTCCCGGCACCACGACATCGGCTGAAGCCGGCCACGGCGCGCATCACTGAGAGAGCGGAGGCGCACATGTCGCTCAAAGCATTTCACGTCGTTTTCATTCTGATCTCCACCCTGTTCCTCTCGGCACTGGGTCTGTGGGGAGTCAGTGATTATTTTACGACCAAGGACGCCCTGCACCTTGCAATCGGCGTTGTCTCCCTGGTGGGCAGCGTCGGGCTGGTGTGGTACGGAACCTGGTTCCTGGCGAAGTACAAGAAGCTCAGCTACCTGTAGGGAGCCCGATCCTATGATCAGCCGATTTCACAAGCAGCTCATGATCCTTGCGCTCGCCGCGGTGGCGATCCTGCAGTCGCAGGCCCCGGCGCTGGCCTGCGCCATCTGCTACGGCGAGCCCGGCAACCCGATGACCATCGGCCTGCAAAAGGGCGTGCTTATCCTGATCGGCGCAATCGCCGGCGTGCTGGCGGCATTTGTGGCCCTGATCGTCTTCTTCGCACTTCGTTCGCGAAAGCTGGCTCAGGAAAGCGAGCAGCGGGAGCTTGACG
>JAGRBM010000474.1 GCA_020434085.1 Chrysiogenia bacterium
TACGAAGTTGAGGACCACCGAACCTACTACGTTGATGTCTCAGGCAGGATCGTAGGCTGGTTGTTCAAGGAGAAGGTGGCCGGCAGGTCACCCAACTACAAGTACGGGCCGAAAACCGAGAAAGGTTTTGATTTGATCAAGGATTACCTGAACCGGGAGCGTGCCTGGCTGGCCGAGCAGGGAAAGCCCGACGCCGACCATCCGCCACGGGGAAAACTGCGGCCGGATATCTTTGATTACGACACTCAACCAATCGAAGAAGAAGAGCCTTCGCCGGTGAGCGATTTCGTTACCGAAGATGTCCCGGGTGGTCTGTATTCTGCGGGCAAGGGAGTTCGGAATACCCTGCGTGCCATTGTTCCCGGCACGCGGCCGGATTCGGGCGAAGAGAGCAAACAGAGCGACGGGGAACAGAGCGAGCCCTAGCCCACTTTCTTCCGACGCCCCTTGAGGAAATCCACCAGCAGGTACTCGCCCAGGCGGTCGGGGTGGGTGTAGAAGGCGCGGCCCTTGTTGATGCGCGAGAGTTCGTTGATGAAGCCCACCAGCGCGGGCGAGTCATCGAGCATGAAGGTGTTGATGCGGACGTCCTTCTCGGTAAGGCGCCGCACCTCTTTGAGCGTCTCGTAGGAAGCGCGCGGGCTGATGCCGCCAAAATCCCACGGCCACTCGACGAGCAGCTCGCCCTTGAGCGTGTAGGCCGTGGGCTGGCCGTCGGTGACCAGAATGATCTGCTTGTTGGCGTTCTTGTGTTTGGCCAGCAGCCGGTCGGCCACGCGCAGCCCGTCCTGCAGGTTGGTGAAGGGGTCGCCGGAGTTCCAGATGATCTCGGGCAGCTCTTTGAGGGAAAGCTCGCGCGCGCGGGTATAGAAACCCACCGTGTAGAAGTGGTCGTTGGGAAAGCGCGTGCGGATGAGATGCGAGAGCGCCAGCGCGACCTTCTTCGCCGCCGGGAATCTTCCCTCCCAGCTCATCGACCAGCTCATGTCGACCAGCATCACCGTCGCGGTCTGCGAGGTGTGCTCGACCTCGTGGACTTCAAAATCGCCCTGCTCGAACTGCAGCGGAATGCCCCCGCCGCGGCTGGTGAGCGCGTTCATGAACGTGCGCGGCAGGTTCACGTGGAAGGCGTCGCCGTACTGGTAGGGCTTGCTGCTCTCGGGGAGAATCCGGCCCACGCCGCGCTCGCGTGTCTCGTGGGGGCCGAGCTGGTCCTTGCTCAGGTCGGCATAAAGGTCGTCGAGGGCCTTGGCCCCGATGCGGCGCATACCCTTGGGGGTGAGCTCCGGGCCGCCCATGCCTTCGCCCAGCAGGCCCGCATCGCGCAGCGAATCGCCCATGTTCATCAGAATGACCAGTGACTCGAACCCCTCTTCGGAGAGCAATTCCGAGAGCTGGTCGAGGTCCATCATCTGGAAGTCACCCTGTTCGAGGGCGCGTTCCATGTTCTGCATCTGGTTGAACTGGCTGACCATGTCGGCGGCATTTTCGAAATCCAGGGATTCCTCGCCGGTGAACTGGTTCTGATAGCGGTTGCGAAAATTCTCCACGTCGCGAATCTGGTCGCGCTTTGACTTGAGATCCTCATAGATCTCACGGGCGCGTTCATCGAGGAAGTCGTAGTCTTCGAGCGCGTCGATTGCCGCGCTGGGAGTGGCGGGCAGGTTTTCGAGGAACTGCTCGCGCCGGGTGCGATCGGATTCATCGAGATCCGGGCGCTGGTGGAGGGTCTGGCTCTCGAAGTTGCGGATGTCCTCGAGCGCCTGCTTGATCTCGTCGAGGGAGTTGTCGAGGTTGTACTTCTCGAACATCTCCTGGCGCTGCTTGCGCAGCTCGTGGGCCAGTTCATTGAGTCCCATGACGCGCATCTGGCGGCTGGGCATTTCGAAGCCGTTGCGCATCATCCAGTCGAGGGCTTCCTGGGTGGAGAAACCGTGGATCAGGTTGTTGGAGAGTTCCTGGAAGAAATCCTTCACATCCTCGCGCGAGGCGGCCCCGGGCTTGGTGCCCGGCGTCGCATCGGGGTCGTACTCGAATTGCGAGCCGTCCCATTTGCTGTAGCGGAAGATGCGCAAAAAATTCTTCCTTCCGAATACTCTCCCCCGCCGCCGGGGGAGAGGCCCGGAGGGCAGAGGGGGATTGTCTTCGCTCGAAGGCGGTGAGGGTGCAGTTCGGCGCCTCCCGCCCCCTTCTGCCCTTCGGGCAGCTTCCCCCTTTCCCGGGGGAAGCGCGAAATTGTCA
>JAGRBM010000475.1 GCA_020434085.1 Chrysiogenia bacterium
AAGGCTGGGTCCCCGAAATGAATACGCCCATCGATCCGCGCTGGCCGATGTATTCCAACGGCAACATCTCCGAAGTGCTGCCCGGCGCAATCACCCCGCTCTCGTGGAGCTTCGTGGGACCGGTCATCGAGCACTCCTTCCGCGCGCAGATCCTGAGCTTCGGTGCCATGCCTGATCCGGGGCCCGAGCACCGCGTGCTGGGCTTTTTCTATCACCGCCCCTACATCTGCATCTCCTACCTGGCCGAGGCCGCCGGCAAGACGCCGGGCTTGAGCCCGGACACGATCTACGAGGAATTTGTCGGCAAGCCCGAGGCCCACACGCCGGGCTTTACCCTCTCGGATCTCTCACCGCGCGGGCTGCGGATTCTTGGCCGCGTGCTCGCCACGGTGGGCTCGCGCCTGCGCACGCTCACAAAGGATGCGCAGAAAGTGACGGCCCTCGTTCATGCTGAAAAGCGAGAATCCTCGGCCGACAAGCTTGCCGCGCTCACAGACGCGCAGCTCATCGACCCTCTCGAATTCGGCGAGCACCTCGTCGCCCCCTCGGTTACCCACATCTGGGCCTCCACCGTCGGCGTCACCACTTTCTCGATCCTGCGCAAGCTCACCGAGCAGTGGCTCGACGACGAGGGCGGCGCGCTGGCCGCTTCGCTGGTAACCGGCATCGGCGAGCTGCCCAGCGCGAACCCGGCGTTCGGCATCTACGAGCTGGCCGAGGTTGTAAAGGGCGACAAGCGCGTGCGCGCGCTCTTTGAGAGCACGCCCGACAACGCGGCGCTGTTTGAAAAGCTCGAGACCGCCGAGGGCGAGGGATTCACCCGCCTTCGCGTTCGTCTGGAAGACTTTCTCGACCAGCACGGTCACCGCGCGGTCTGCGAGGCGGAGTTTCGCAACCCCTGCTGGCGTGAAGATCCCACGCAGGTCCTTGCCATGATCCGCAACTATCTCGGAGAGGCCGTCACGCCGCCCTCGGGCATCAAACAGCGCCAGGAAGAGGTGCGCACGAAAGCCGAAGCCGATGCCCTGCGCCGGCTCTCCTTTATGCAGCGCCCCATCTTCAAGCGCGTGCTGGCATCAGCGCGTCGATACATTGCACTTCGCGAGCAGCTCAAGGACGTCGTCGTCCTGCGCTCTGACTGGGCGCGCCGCCGCTATCACGAGCTGGCCGGGCGTCTCGAAACGCAGGGCAAGCTCGCCTCGCGCAATGACATCTTCTTTCTTGTCTGGAGCGAGGTCCGCGATCTTGTCCGTGGCGAGCTGAGCGCGGGCGATGCGGCCAAAATCATCGCTCGCCGCCGGCAGGACTTCGAGTGGTGCCACGATTTGCAGGTACCGAAAATTCAGGACGGCGCCCCGCGCACGGTGAGTCTGGAAGACTTCGATGCCGGCTCGCGCATCGAAGGGATCGGCGTGTGCCCCGGCCGCGTTGAGGGCATTGCCCGCGTGGTAATTGACCCGCGCCGGGATTGCCGCGTCGAGCCCGGCGAGATCCTCATCGCGCCGGTAACCGACGCGGGCTGGACACCGCTCTTCATCAATGCCGCCGGACTGGTGGTGGATGTGGGCGGGCTGCTCTCCCACGGCTCGGTGGTTGCCCGCGAGTACGGCCTTCCCGCCGTGGTGGGCGCCGCAGGCGCCACCCGCCGCATCAAGACCGGCGACCGCGTGCTGGTCGACGGCGCGGCCGGGACCGTTGTTATTCTCGATTAGGCCGCGCGCCGTAGGATTTCGAGCATCTGGTCGCGCTCGGGGCCGTTCACCTGCGGGGCGCGGTTTTCACGTTCCTGCCAGACCTTCATCACCCGTTTCATCAGCTCGGGATCTCCCTGCATGGTCTTGGGCAGAGCCAGCATGTTGTAGACCCGCATCCCGGCGCGAAAGACAACTGGATCGGTCCGCATCGCCACGCCCACCCCTTCGCTCATTACCGAACGCATGAACTCGTCGGGATCTACCTGGGTCGATTGCGGCTCGGCCTTGCGTTTCGCCTGCCGCTCGCGTGCAGCGCGGGTCTGCCGGTCGGTTTTGAGGGCATGCTGATACCAGGGGCCCAGCTCTTCCTCCACGCGACGCTCTAAATTGAGCGAAAGCTCACGCAGGTCCCCGCCACTGCCTGCAACGGCCTGCGCGAGAAGCTGCGCGTAGAGAAACGACTGCGTCACCCCGCGCCCGTAGGCCGGGTTGGTGTGCATCGCCGTATCGCCGACAGCGACAAAGCCCAGGACGATCGGCTCGCCCCTTTCATCGAGGAAGTACCGGCGCGTGTTCATCACCTGGCCGAATCCGCGCACGTCCGTGATGGGATCGGCGCGCCCTTCTTCGATCCAGGGTGCGAACAGGGGAATCGCCTTCACTGCCGCGTCGAAGCGCTCCGGCTTGACGAGTTGCTTGAACTCCGCGTCATCGCGCGGCGTGGCGAGCATGATCGAGAAGATCCCCGAATCGCCGCGCACCAGAAGCGCAGCCATGTAGCCGAGATCCACGGCGTTGAAACCCCGAGCGTCCGGCGGCTCTTCCATGCCGGGACGCATCTTGTAGAAGCGCGAACAGATGAAGTAGCCGCAATGCTCGCTCTCCTGCCGCGGCCGCGGGGCACCAGCGCCTTCAAGCCACTCGTCCAGGCCCGTTCGCCTGCCTGAGGCATCGACCACCAGGTCGGCGCGATGCTCTTCCTCGCTGCCGTCTTCGCGGCGAATCCGCACGCCGGTTACCCGTTTGAGGCCCGTCGCCGCGTCGTCCTCGGCAAGCAGGCCGACGCACGCGCAACCGGCTTCTACCGTGACCAGTGGATTTCGCTCCACATGACGACGCAAGACCCAGTCGAAGGTGATGCGCCGACAGGCGAGCATGCAGACTTCCTCGTCGCCCGGCTGCGGGGAGGTATCTTCAATGGTCGGGGGCCAGAGATCTGCCATCGAGGTGTCATAGGCGCCCTCGTCCAGCAGTTCCTGATACAAGCCCGGAAATTCGTTTTTCAGCAGGTTGCGAAGGCGCGCGATAAATCCATGGGAAGTGCGCACCTGGGGTGCCCCCTTGCGGTCCCAGTCCTCGAAGGCCTCCACTCGCGTGGTGGGAAGCGGCCCGCCGTCCTTTTCAAAGACGCGGACCCGATAACCCTGGTTTGAGAGCGCCAGCGCTGCGGCCAGCCCCGAGGCGCTGCCACCGATGACGATGATGTCTTCGATCTTCTTTGCCATGATCCACGCCTCCGACAGCGCAGTCGCTCAGGAAAACACTCAGGCGGCCGAGCCCTTTTTCTGCGCCTTTTCGGCGTGGTGCTTCTGCACTTCCTGGGCGATGGCCTGCCCGACCTGTCCAATGAACTTCGGGCGGTTCTGGCTGGCCCAGCCCATGGCTTCCTCGCGGGCGGTATTGCTGCCCTGAAAATGCGGGAAGACGTAGCGCGCGATCAGCTCGTAGCTGCGCTTGGTGTTCTCGAAGTCGGCCCAGTTGACGGCCATTTGGAGGAAGGTACCGAAACCGCCGGACTCTTCCTGGAGCTTTTCGAGCTGGGCAATCGCGTCCTCGGGGGTGCCGATGACGGCCAGCCCAGACTTGAGGAGTGCGTCGACGGCCTTGTCGGGATCTCCCGCGGGTGCGAGCGGCAGGGCGCCCACTTCCTGGAAATACTTCAGCCAGTTCTGGAGGCCGAACTTCACATCCTCGCGGGCCTTCTCTCGGGTCTCGGCCACGTACATCGGGCCCACCATGCGCCAGTCCTCGCGGTGCACCTGCTGACCGAACTCGGCAGCGCGCTCTTCGGCAATTTTCCAGTTGCTGGCCAGCGCGTTGTAACCGCCCTTGGTGGTGGCTCCGACCGAAAGCAGCGAGAGTCCGTATTTGCCCGCTGCGCGCGCGCCGGCGGGGGAGACCATGCTCGCCACGGCGATTTCCATTCCGCCGCGGGTGTAGGGCTTGAGCTGCAGGCGCGCTTCCTTGAGCTCGTACCAGTCGGTCTTCTCGGTCACCGTCTCGCCGCGCAACAGGCGAACGATGGCGCTGATGCCCTCGTCCATCATGTCGCGTTGTTTGAGGGTGTCGATCCCCATCATGAAGGCGTCGGAGGGAAGCGAGCCCGGACCGCAGCCGAGCATCACGCGCCCGCGCGTCTGGTGGTCGAGCTGCATCATGCGGTCGGCCAGCATGAGCGGGTGATGATACGGAAGCGAGGAAACGCCCGTGCCGAACTTGATGTGCCGGGTGCGCTCGCAGGCAGCGGCGATGAAAACTTCGGGGCTGGCGATGATTTCATAGCCCGCCGAGTGGTGCTCACCGATCCAGGCCTCATCAAAGCCCAGCTTGTCCAAGTGCTGGCACAGCTCGAAGTCGCGCTCGAGTGCGAGCGTAGGGTTTTCATCCACCGGATGAAAAGGCGCCAGGAAGATTCCAAATTTCATAACCGCTCCTTACGACGGAGGATGCGCGCTCAGCGCCCCGCCTTTTTCTTTCTTGTCGCTGGATTGACCAGCCCATCGAAAACCATGTTCATGAACTGATCTATGAAGGGCCCGATATCCGCGCCGGGCATTTTCTGGGCATGCACGGCGGCGATGGACGAGGCCGTCGCGAAAAAGCTCAGCGCGGCCAGCTCGGGCAGGACGTCCTTGCGCAACTCGCCGCTCTTCTGCCCGCGCCGGAAGATCTCGACATAGAGCTGGATAAATTCCTCGTTCTCCGGGCGCTCACCGATTTCGCTGATCGGACTGGCCAGCACCTCGCGCGTCATGGCTTCCATCACCTCGCGGCGCTCGCCCCAGCGTTCGAGCATCAGGTGCGTGACGCGCTCGAGGTCCTTGCGCGCGCTCTTTGAGGGCGTGGCGAGTTCGTCGCGCAACAGTTCTGTCAGGCGCGCGGTGCTCTCGAAGATCAGTGACGCCTTGGTCTTGAAATGCAGGAAGTAGGTCGCCTTTGCGATGTCGGCGGCTTCGCAGATTTCCTCGATGGTGACGTTGTCGAATCCCCGCTCGGTAAACAGATCCATCGCGCATTCATAGATGCGCTGGCGCGTGCGTTCCTTCTTGCGCGTGCGGCGCGAGACCGGCGCGGCCTTGGCGGACGCGGCCTTGGCGGACACGGCCTTGGCAGCGGCTTTCTTCGTCCGGCCCGTGCGGCCGGCGGAACTTGTCTGGGGCTGGGTCACTACACTTCTTCCTAAAACTAGACTTGAGTCTATTTCTGGAGTGGAGTATTGTCAACTGCGATCGCGGGGCCGAGCAATCCCTGCGCTCATCCCCAAAGGAGCCAGGAGTGATGAGAGCTGCCGTATTCGAGAAAATCGGTGTTCCCCTGAAAATCGAAGAACTGCCCGACCCCCAGATGGGGGAAAGCGAGCTTCTGATTCGCGTGAAGAGCTGCGGCGTGTGCGGCTCCGACATTCACGCCACCAGCGAGCCGCCGGGCCTGCCCAAGGGAACCATCCTGGGCCACGAGTTTGCCGGCGAAGTCGTCAAGGTCGGCCCCGCGGCCGTCGGCAACTGGAAAGAAGGCGACCGCGTGTGCGCCCTGCCCTACATCGGGTGCGGAAAATGCGAGGCCTGCCTTTCGGGAAGCGGGCACCGCTGCAAGAAGATCAAAGCCACCGGCTTTGGCCAGGTGGGCGGCGCCTACAGCGAGTACGCGCGCGTCGGTTCCTTCGAAGCACTGCGTCTTCCCGAGGGCGTGAGTTTCCAGGAAGGCGCGCTCGTCGAGCCGCTTTCGGTGGGGCTCCATGCCGTCAACAAGTCGCGCATGGAGCGCGGCGAGAATGTGCTGATCATCGGCGCCGGGCCCATCGGGCTCTCGGCAACGCTGTGGGCGCGTTTCTTCGGCGCCCGCCACGTGGTCGTCAGCGAAAAGAATCCCAAGCGCCTCGCACTTGCAGAGGAACTGGGCGCAACGGCAACCATCGACGCCTCCAAGGGAAGCGTCATCAGCCAGTTTGAAAAGGTCGCAGGCCGCGCCCCCGACATCATCTTCGAATGCGTCGGCGCGCCGGGAATGCTCCAGCAGTGCGTGGCCATGGCCCCCGCCGAGGGACGCATCGTCGTGCTCGGCGTGCACTCCAAGCCTGACCAGCTCTTCCCCATCATGGCGATCCTCAAGGAAGTTAACATCCAGTTCATCCTGGGATACACCCGGCAGGATTTCGAGTTCACCCTCGACATGATGGGCGCGCGCCGCATCGACGCGCGCGCCATGATTACCGAGAGCGTGGACCTCGACCGCCTGCCGGAGATGTTCGAACTGCTTCGCAAACCCACCGACCAGTGCAAGGTGCTGATCGAGCCCTGATTGACGCACAAGAAGTGGCCCGTTCGATCCTTCGACAAGCTCAGGACGAACGGGAAGCAGATGAAAGGTGAGTGAGTAGAATCCGTTCGTCCTGAGCTTGTCGAAGGACAAACACAATGGGTGCAATACTTCCGAAAGGATTGGAAATGAGCCAATTCCCCGATCCCAAGTTCGCCGAACTCGGCGACATTCGCATGGCCTACTACGAAGAAGGCGCCGAGGGTGCCCTGCCCGTCATCTTCAGCCACGGATTTCCCGAGCTCGCCTATTCCTGGCGCCACCAGCTCCCGGCCGTTGCGGCCGCCGGCTTTCGCGCGATCGCGCCCGACCAGCGCGGCTACGGTCTCACCGATGCCCCCGAAAAGACCGAGGACTACGACATCACCCACCTGACGGGCGACCTCGTCGCGCTGCTCGATCACCTGGGCGAGGAAAAGGCCGTTTTCGTCGGACACGACTGGGGCGGCATGGTGGTGTGGGCCATGGGGCAGCTTCACCCGGACCGCGTCGCGGGCGTCGTGGGCGTGAACACGCCGTTTCTGCCACGCGCGCCGATGAAGCCCATCGACATGATGCGCGCGGCATTCGGTGAGAGCCATTACATCGTGCACTTCCAGCAACCAGGTGATGCCGACCGGCGCCTTGCCGCCGACACGCGCCGCACGCTGAGCCAGCTCTACCGCAAGGGCGTGCCGCTCAAGCAGCTCATGGACGAGGCCAAGAAGACCGGCAAGCGCCCGAGCTTCAACCTCTGCGAGATCGTCGAGGGCGAGGACGCCCCCGGCGAGATGTGCGTCACCGCGGATGAACTCGATTTCTACGTGAAGATGTTCGAGAAGAGCGGCTTTACCGGCGGCATCAACTGGTATCGCAACATGAACCGCAACTGGGAGATCATGGAAAACGTGCCGCAGAAGGTGGACGCGCCCTCGCTCATGGTAACCGCCAGGAACGACGTCGCCCTGCCACCCTCACTGGCCAAGGGAATGGAGCGCTACGTGCCGGACCTCGAAACCCACATGATCGAGGACTGCGGCCACTGGACCCAGAGCGAGCAGCCCGCGCGCCTCAACGAGATACTGAGCACCTGGCTCAAGAAGCGATTCGGGTAGGCGGAAATCATCTCACGAATCGCATTGCCCGGATGCTGTTGTCCTGAGCACAGCGAAGGATCGATCAGCAGAACCCACGTGGGCAATGGAGTTCGCAACCTATATATGTCGCACTCCGCTTCCGCCTTCTGGGCAGCCCCTTTGCCTCAGCGGGGCCGCGCGCCTAAGTAGCAACCCATGATCAGCTTCTCGGTTTACAAACTCATCCATCTCATCGGCCTGTTCTCACTCTTCTTCGCCGCCGGGGTTCTCTACCGGCAGTTTCGCGAGGAGGGCGGCCCCGGCAGTCTCAAGAGCGCCGGCTACTTCGGCGGCGCGGGAATGTTCC
>JAGRBM010000476.1 GCA_020434085.1 Chrysiogenia bacterium
ACGGGGCTGAGCAACCGCTGGAAAGCGACCGAGGAGATGTTCGCGCTGAACTGTCGCCGCCACGGGCTCAACGTCACGGTCGAGGGTGAAGACGAATTCGCCGCGACCCGCGTAGCTTTTCAGCGCCCTCGCTCGCAGATGGAACTGTTCGGGTAGCCTCCCTCGTCATTCCGACCGGAGCGAAGCGGAGTGGAGGAATCTAGACGTCGCAGAGCGGCACCGGCAAGTCTGCGTAGCCGGGCGCTTGCGAGATCCCTCGGCTGCGCTCGGGATGACGGGAAAAACTACTTGAAGAGCTTGAAGAAGACCTCGAAGACCTTCTTCGCCGTGGGGGTCAGCCGCTCACGGTTTAATGTGTCGGCGGCTTTCTTCATCACTTCGCCCTGGGTGGGATAGGGGTGGATGGTCGTGGCGATCTTTGACAGGCCGATCTTGTGGGTGATCGCCAGGGCCAGCTCACCGATCATGTCGCCGGCGTGCTCGGCGACAAGCGTGGCACCCAGGATCTGGTCGGTGCCTTCCTTTAAATGCAGGCGCAGGAAACCTTCGGCCTGTCCGTCGAGCCTGGCGCGATCGACGTCGTCCATACCGATGGTGAGTGTCTTCACCTTGTAGCCGGCCTTGATTGCATCCTCTTCGTAGAGGCCCACGTGGGCGATCTCGGGGCTCGTGTAGGTTGCCCACGGCATGACGAGCTTGCTGGCCTTGCCGCGCCCGAAGAACAGGGCGTTGGCGATGACGATGCGCGCCTGCGCGTCGGCAGCGTGGGTGAACTTGTACTCCGAGCAGATGTCCCCACAGGCATAGATCTTCTTGTTGGTGGTGCGCAGCCGGTCATCGACGGTGACGCCCAGTTTGTCGTGGGCGACTCCGGCTTTTTCGAGCCCCAGCCCGTCAGTGTTGGGCGCGCGTCCCACCGCGACGAGGAGCTGGTCGCCGCTCACGCGCTCGCTCTTGCCGCCTCTCTCGAAGTGGATGATGCGCTGCCCCGACTCCTGCTCGATCTGCGTGAGCTTTGCGCCGCCGATGTATTCCACGCCGTCGCGGGCCATTGCCGCATGCACCACGGCGGCGGCGTCGGCGTCTTCGCGCGGAAGGATCTTCTCGGCGATGTCGAGGATCGTCACCTTCGCGCCGAAGCGGGCGAAGGACTGCGCCATCTCGCACCCGATGGGTCCGGCGCCGATCACCAGAAGGTGTTCGGGCAGCTCGGTGAGTCCGAAGACCGTTTCGTTGGTGAGGTAGTCCACGTCGGCGAGCCCCGGAATCGGCGGTGCGCTGGCGCGCGCGCCCGTGGCGATGACCGCGCGGCGGAAGTTCAGCTTCTGGCCGTCCACTTCGACGGTATTGGGGCCGGTGAAACTGCCCTGTCCCAGAAAGACGTCCACACCCAGGTCAGTGAAGCGCTGCGCGCCGTCGACGTGGGAAATCCCGGCGCGAAGGCGGCGCATGCGCTCCATCGCTGCGGCGAAGTCTCCTTCGCCCGATACGGCCGGGCCGCCGAAGATTTCCTTCGACTCGCGCGCTGCCTTCCAGGAACGCGCCGCGCCGATGACGCCCTTGGAAGGAACGCAGCCCACGTTGAGACAGTCGCCGCCCATGAGATGGCGCTCGACCAGCGCGACCTTCGCGCCAAGGCCCGCCGCGCCCGCCGCGCAGATGAGCCCTGCCGTCCCGGCGCCGACCACCACCAGGTGGTAGCGATCCTTTGCGGTGGGGTTCTGCCAGTCACCTGGATGGACGTTGGCGATCAGGGCGCGGTTGTGCTCGTCATCGGGAAGGAAGCTGATGGGCTCGCTCATGGGGAGTCCTTTCGGAGTTGGAGAAATCCAGGGCGCCGCTCAGGCCACTTCTTCGCCGGCGGCTTCGGAGAGCGCGCGGCGGGCGATGCGGGTGATCAAAACGGTGACGACGAGAGTCGCGACAAGGCCCACGCCGAAGAGGATGTTCGAGGCCATGCTACGCTCTGGTGCCTGACCGCCGGCGAGTGCGGCAAGGTCGCCGATGGCGGCGCCGCCGTAGACGTAGAGCACCGTGCCGGGAATCATGCCCAGGTGGGCAATGACGTAATCGCGCAGGCTCACCTTGGTGAGGCCCAGCGCGTAGTTGAGCAGGTTGAAGGGAAAGGCCGGGGAGAGGCGTAGCAGGAATGCGATCTTCAAACCGTTGTCGCCGATGGCGCGGTCGATGGCGGCAAACTTGGGATCGCCCTCGACCTTTGCCGCGACCCAGCGGCGCGCAAAATGTCGCGCGATCAGGAAGGCCAGCGTCGCGCCCACGGTGGCGCCGACATAGACGACGATCGAGCCCTGCACCACTCCGAAGATGATCCCACCCGCCAGCGTGAGCAGCGAGCCTGGCACGAAGGCGACCGCGGCGAGGGCATAGACGGCGGCAAAGACAGCCGCGCTCCACGCGCCAAAACTCTTGACCCACTCGGCAACGTTGACGAGGTAGCCTGCCGCCTGGCGCCCGCCCAGGACGAGGCCGACAACAACTACCGCCAGGATCACCAGCTTGAGCACCGGGGATCTGGACTCCTGCGGGGCGGCTGGATCGGAGGCGCTTGCGGCCTGTTCGCTCATCTGGTCTCCCTTCGCGCTCTTGCAGGAAGCGCGGTTTTTGCGGTGAAACGAAGCTGTATTGAGACTACCAGAGAAGGGGGCCCGGGTATTCCAGGCTTCTCTGAATTGCAGGTATACTGCAATATATAAAATCAGGCAAGTAAGAGGAGTTCTTCGCCCACCCAGCCGGCCAGGGCCTGCGCCGCGTGCTGGGCTGCAGCCTCGATGTGGTCTTCGGCACCTGCAAAGCTCTCGCAGATCTGCGCGAAGGACGCTCCGGCAAAGAGCTGGCGAAGGCGAGGCTGTTCCTCGGCGCTCACCAGGCGGTGCCAGACCTTGAACTCGCGCCGCCAGACCAGCACGCAGGTCGGGGCAGGGGTGATCTCCGGGACCTCGCCCTCGTCCCAGATGAGCGGGCGCCACAGGTCGGTGACCGGCCACTCCAGATCGATGAGCCGCGCAGCGGGCACGGGGCGGAACGTCAGCTCTGCCCACTGCTCGGGCGCGATGGCCGCGAGATCATCGCTGGTGAGCGGCGTTGCCGCTGCGCGATCGAAGACCTCGTCGCGGGTGCGCTCGAGTGTCGCGAGATCGGCGGCGAAGGGAAAGGGCTCAATGATCGGCGCGTAGGTCTTCAGGAAGTCGGCCACGTGCATGCCCACATCGCGCACCGAAGGTGAGGTCGAGGGATGCGCCACAAGGTAGTCACGGGTGAGCTGGGCGAAGGTTTTGTCGCCGACCAGTGCGAGCAGCCCGCGGTAGTCGTTTCGCAGGATGTCGAGCAGCCGATAGTAATACATGTCGGCGTAGCGCTGGAGGCGGTCGGCCGCGATCTCCGGCGTGGCGCCGCGAATGAGCGCGTTGAGCGGGCCGGTGGCGGGGTTGCCCGCGCGCAGCTCCTCGATGGCACGCGCAACGCCGCCGGGCGCGGTGATCAGGGCGAAGACCTGACGCTGGGTTTCTTCGAGGGAGTTACTCACCGAGAATCCCCGCTTCGATCTTGGCCGCGCGTTTGGATTCGGCGATGAGCTCTTCCCACTCGGGGATTTCCTCGTCCCATTCGATGAGCGCCGGGACTTTCCCGAAGCGCCGCACCGCGCGCTCGTAGAGTTTCCAGACGGGATCGGGCACCGGCCCCACGTGGGAGTCGAGAATCCACCCGTCCTTGGGCGTGTGCCCGGCCAGGTGGAACTGGCCGACCTGTTCGGGCGGGATGGCGTCGATGTAGAGCTCGGGCGAGAAGTCGTGGTTGACCGAGCTCACGTAGATGTTGTTCACGTCGAGCAGAATGCCGCAGTCGGTGCGTTTGGAGATTTCGGCAAGAAATTCCCACTCGGGCATGTCGCTGGTTTCGTAAGTCACGTAGCTCGAAACATTCTCCAGCATGAACTGGCGCCCGAGGCGCTGCTGTACCTGATCGACACGCTCGCACACATGGCGAAGGGTGTCTTCGTTATAGGGAAGGGGCAGCAGGTCGTGGGCGTACTTCCCCTCGATGCCGCCCCAGCACAGATGATCGGAAACCCAGGCCGGTTCGAGCCTTTCGATGAGGGTTTCCAGCCGTTGCAGGTAGCGCTCGTTGAGCGGGTCGGTCCCGCCGATACCCAGCGAGACGCCGTGGCAAACCACTGGGACTGCCGCGCGCATTTTCTCCAGCACGGCCCAGGGGCGACCGCCGGGCTCGATAAAGTTTTCGGAAATGACCTCGAACCAGCTCACCCCGTCCGGATCGTGCTCCAGCAGGTGGCTGTAGTGGACGTTGCGAAGCCCAACGCCGTGTCCGAGATCCTGTCGTTTCCACATGATGCCTGGGTCCTCAAAGGGAGCGGGCGCTCCATCGCCGCTTGCCGGTGGAGCGCCCGCCCGAAGAACTTGATGTGGCGCGCGGTTACTCGAGAACCGTGCCGCCCTTTTCCTTGCACTCGTGCGCGGGGGCCATGATCCAGCCCTTGCCCTTGCATTCATTCTTGCCGTGGCAGGAATGATCGGCGGCGGCGCAGGCGCTTTCGCCCTTGCAGGAGTTGATGCCCTGGCACTTGACCGGTGCGTCGGAATCCTCGAGCGGGGCGACGCCGGAGGCGGCGTGCGCGGTGACGGCCGCGCCGAAAAATCCGGCGGCAGCGGCGGCAATGAGTGCTCCCTTGAGTGGCTTGTTCATCTGTGATCCCTCTCTACGACTGGTTGGTGGTATCACGCGCCTTCACCACGCAGACACCGGGGGTTGATCTTTCTTTGCCTCGGACCGGGATATTTTCCGCACAGGTGGCGGGGGTTTTCAAGCGCCGCCGGCTGTTTGGCCTGAAAGTGAAAGGGGGCTTCAAAAGAAGCCCCCCGGTCACTGCATTTCAGCAAGCTGCGACTCAGGAGTTGCAGCTATTGGCACCCTTGCAGCTGTTGCCCGAGGATTCGCCCTCGGGGGCAGCCTCGGCACCGTTGCAGGAGTTCGCGCCGCTGCAGGAGTTCTCCGGTTTGGCCTCTTCCGTTGCACCGTTGCAGCTATGTGCACCCAGCACCGATGACGTGGTGATCAGGAACGATGTACAGCCAGTGGCGGATGCAGACGAGGCCAATGCAGGCCCGGTGTTTGATATCTGTGGCAGCCTGGTTTACCCCAGCAATGCGGTAGCGGCTACAGGTACGGGCACGTGGAGCAAGGCAAGCGGCCCGGCCGGGGCGTTGGTGTTCAGCATAGGGCCGAACGCGCCCGATCAGG
>JAGRBM010000477.1 GCA_020434085.1 Chrysiogenia bacterium
GGCAGGGAGTGGGCGAGTTCATGCTCGAACACAGCGAGGGAGAGCAGCACGAGAAGATCGCGCGCGCGATCCACGACGGCTACGCCGCGCGCTACCAACGCTACGACTGGTCGCTCAATCACGTCATCTAGGAAGAGCGCGCTGGCGCCTGGCTCGCGCTGAGGAATCCCGTCTCGGGAAGCTCGGGCCGGTAATCGGGAGAAGAGACGAGCTCGCGAAAATACTTGTTGAGCCGCCGGTCGTGGTCGCGCAGCAACTTGGCCACGCCGGGCAGACCGCGCTCGCTCAAATTACCCTGTTCCCATGCCTCGATCATTCCATACCAAACGCCAAGGTGCTGTTTTGGATTCGACGACATGGTCTGCATCACAGCGGGCACTTCGAGATAAACCTCGCTGATGGAGTTCATCACCGCGGTGATAACTGTTTGCCCGGTCGCCACGTGCAGCATGCGCAGCGCGTGGATCTCCGCGCGGGCGATCTCGGCATAGTTCCCGGGCGAGGCTTTTCCGATCAGGTGGAGCTGCTCGACCGCGCGCCGCACGGGGGCCGGGTCGTACTTGCCGGGATTGCGGGCGATTCGCTCGAGCGCGTCGAGGATCGTGATGATGCGATATTCGAGGAGTTCCTCAAAGATCTTCGCCGCCCTGTCGGGAAGCTGCTGGGCGAAGCGGAAGATGTAGCGCCAGGTCGCGATGCCGCCATAGGTCTCGATGTCCTTGACGATGAATCCCAGTCCCGGGTGAGCGGAGACGAAGCCGCTCGACTGCAGGTGCGCGAGCACAACCTGCACGGTCGAGGGGTTGATCTCATACTCGGCGGCCAGCTTGCGAACGCTGGGCAGGCGCTCTCCCACGGCATATTTCCCCGAAACGATGCCGAAGGCGACGGCTTCTGCGGTCTTCTGAACGACGGTGCGGGCACTCACGGCTGATTTCAGCTCCTCTGCAACAAAACCCTCTTGACACACTGAGCCAAATTACATATCCTCAGCGCATGGTCAACTGTACCACACAGTGAGTGGTATAGGCAACTACCCTCTCCCAGCACGAGAGGGACCGATCAAGGGGCGACCCGGAGCAGGCGCCCACACCCTTCAAGGAGCAAACCAATGAAACGACTCAGAGACCGCGTCGCGGTCGTCACCGGCGCCGGAAGCGGCATCGGAAAAGCCACCAGCATCGAACTGGCCCGCCGCGGCTGCCACCTGGCACTGGTCGACATGAATGAAGAGGCCGCGCAGAAGACTGCGCTCGAAATCGAGCGCCTGGGAGGCCGCGCGAGCGTCCACCAGGCCGACGTATCCAAGGCCGCCCGCATGAAGGCCCTGGCAAAGGAAGTCGCGGCCGAGCACGGGAAGATCAACATCGTCGTCAACAACGCCGGCGTCGGCGTGGGCGGCGCCTTCGAGGATTCCACTCTTGAAGACTGGAAATGGGTCATAGACGTCAACGTCTGGGGCGTCGTGCACGGGTGCATGTATTTCCTGCCCTACCTCAAGGAAGCGGACGAAGCGCACATCGTAAACATCTCGAGCGCCGCGGGCTTTGCCGGCATTCCGGGTATGTCGGCCTACTGCGCGACCAAGTTCGCCGTGCTGGGGCTCACCGAATCGCTTCGCGTGGAGCTCTCCGAGCACGGCATCGGCGTGACCAGCATCCATCCGGGCGCGATCAAGACAAACATCCTGAATACGACTCGCTACGGCAAGGAAACAGGCCGCACCAGCACGATGGAGCAGTTCGGCGAGGGCTTCATGGAAAAATTCGGACGCCCGCCCGAGGTTGCGGCAAAGAAGATCGTCGATGCGATTGCCCACAACGAGACGCGCATCCGCATCGGCGCCGAGTCCTATCTCATCGACATTCTCAAGCGCTACGCCCCTGTTCGCAGCGAGGCATTTCTTTCCTTCTTTGAACGGCGCCTTTCAAACCAGGCTTAACAATTTTCGGAGGTGAATCATGGGCATTCTCGCACAGCAGGCACAGCGAATCGGACTCGGCAGATCGAGAAAATCAGCAACCGGGAAAGACGTGGACTACGAAGTTATTGTGGTCGGCGCGGGTTTTTCCGGCATCGGCGCGGGCATTGCGCTCAAGAAGGCGGGGATCAACTCCTTCGTCATTCTCGAAAAGGCCCACGACCTGGGCGGCACCTGGCGTGACAACACCTATCCGGGCATTGCCGTCGATATCACCTCACTGACCTATTCCTTTTCCTTCGAGCAGAACCCGCGCTGGTCGCGGCTCTTCGCGCCGGGCGCCGAGCTGCAGGCCTATGCCAACCACTGCACGGACAAGTACAAGCTGCGCTCCCACATGCGCTTCAACACCACCGTCAAGCGGGCGGTTTTCGATCAGAAGAAACACCGCTGGCACATGGAGCTCGAAGACGGCAATTCGCTGAGCGCGCGTTTTGTCATCAACGCCACCGGCGGCCTCACCCAGCCCAAGAAGCCCGACATCAAGGGCATCGACAGCTTCGAAGGGAAGATGGTCCACACCGCGCGCTGGGATCACAGCTACGACCTGCGTGGCAAGCGCGTGGCTGTGATCGGCACGGGTGCGACCTCCGTGCAGCTCGTCCCGGCCATCGCCGACAAGGTCGAGCACATGGACGTCTACCAGCGCACGCCCATCTGGCTGCTCTCCAAGCCCGACTACGCGATGCCCGACGCCCTCAAGACGGCCTTCCAGTATGTGCCCGGCGCGCAGACGGGCGTGCGCCTGCTTACCACCGCAGCCACCGAGGTCGTGATGGTGCTCGGCGTCGTCTACAACAAGCAGGTGCCAGGCCTTGTAAAGGCCGGCGAGCGCGCCTGCCTGCGCAACCTTGAAAAGCAGGTCCCTAACGACCCCGAGCTGCGCCGCAAGCTCACGCCCAGCTACGGCTTTGGCTGCAAGCGGCCCAGCTTCTCAAACGAATACTTCAAGACCTTCACCCGCGAGGATGTGGACCTCGTCACCGAGCCCATTCGCGAGATCACCAAAGACGCGATCATCACCGCCGACGGGCAGGAGCGCAAAATCGATACGCTTATTCTGGCCACCGGCTTCAAGGTCTTCGAGAAGGGGAACCTTCCGCCCTACGAGATCTACGGCGTGGGCGGCACCGAGCTTGGCAAGTTCTGGGAAGACAACCGCTTCCAGGCCTACGAGGGAGCCACCGTGCCGAAGTTCCCCAACTACTTTGCCGTACTGGGCCCTTACTCCACCTCGGGCGCCTCGTGGTTCGCCATGGTCGAGTGCCAGACCCGCCACGCGCTTCGCTGTATCAAGGAAGCGCGCCGCCGCCAGGCTACTTACGTGGAAGTAAAGCAGAAACCCCACGACGACTACTTCAAGGAAATCCAGCGGCGCCAGCAGAATACGGTCTTCTTCAACAACAACTGCGGGGCCGCCAACAGCTACTACTTCGACCAGCACGGCGACGCGCCCTTCCTGCGCCCTTCCTCGGGATTCGAGATGTGGCTCCACAGCCACACCTTCCCCCTGGGACACTACCGGTTCAAGAAACCCGGGTGGCTGCCGGCGCAGGCGCAGGCCTGAGCCCCGGTTCGCTTCAAAAAAGACCGGGCCCGCAGGCAAATGCCTGCGGGCCCGGTTTGCATTTGTCACTGCAGGTATGATTTGCTCGCACGGAGGAGAGTCGCTCACCCGTGCCCCTGAAGTTCCACCACGCCTTTGTCTTCTCCTCGCCCGGCGCGCCGGAGGCCGACGCGCTGCTGGACGCCGGTTTCCTCGAAGGCGCTTCCAACGTCCACGCCGGTCAGGGCACGCGCAACCGGCGCTTCTTTTTTGAAAACGGGATGCTCGAGTTCTTGTGGGTGTGCGAGGAGAGCGAAGTACAAAGCCCGGCCATCGCGCACACCGGGCTCCGGGAGCGATCGCGCTGGCGGCAGAGCGGCACCTGTCCCTTCGGCATTGCATTCGAAGGCGAGCCCCCCTTCCCCATCTGGGACTACCGGCCGCCCTACCTGCCCGAAGGCGTTGCCATCCGCGTGGCCAATTTCAGCACCGACCCGGCCATGCCCTTTGTCTTCGTGATGCCCGGCATCGGGAAAGCGCAGCAGGAAAAGGTAAATCCCCGAACAATTGAATCCCTTGTCGTCGAATCAGTGCAGGCACCGCCGCCTTTCGAGAGCGAGCGCGTGAGCTTCGCCAGCGGCAGTGCGCAACTGCTGGAACTGCGCCTCAAGGGCGCGACGAAGAAGCTGGATCTGCGACCGGGCGTGCCGGTGGTGGTGGAGTATTAGGACGCTGGGCAACGCCCGTTGCGGGTCCTGCCGGCCATCGGTAGGATGCCGCCAGTCAATATAGGAGGCCGATCATGGCAGAAACGCCCGCGGAAACGATGCGCTCCGAACACGCGATTATCCTCCGCGTCGTCGACTACCTGCCCGCCCTTTCTCAGCAGGCGCGTGAGGGCCGGCCCCTGTCCGAACTACAGATTCCAAGATTCGTTGAGTTCTTCCGGAATTATGCCGACCGCTTCCACCACGCCAAAGAGGAGGAGCTGCTCTTCCCCTTCATGGAAGCACACGATGTGCCCCACCAGGGTTGTCCGATTTCCGCGCTGCTGCACGAACATGCCAGCTCACGGAACTGCGTCGCAAAGCTCGACCACTTCACCGAAATCGGTGAACCGCTCAATTCGGAACAGGCCGACGAGTTCGTCCATCTCCTCGACCAGATGCACAAGCTTTATCACGATCACATCTGGAAAGAGGATGAGATGGTTTTTCCCATGCTCGACCGAATTGCTCACAAACCGGAGCTAAAGGACCTTGCCGAAGAGTTCGGCAAAGCCGGTCGGCGTTCGGAGTTTGCGGGGATCGACAAGCTGGTCAGCTTTGCGGACACGCTCAGCTGAGATCGCTGTCCTCACTCAGCAGACTCAGGCGCCAGCCAGAACGAGAACAGCCGCGTCATCACGGGCATCACCACCCAGGTCATCAGCGCAACGATCACCGCCAGGCTCGCCGCCGTCTGCACGGCCGGGTGCTGGTCGCCGTAGATGCGGCGCAGGAGTCCAGGCAGCCAGTAGACCTGGGGAAAGAGCGCGAGCCAGGTGAGGATCGCCATCTTCCAGCGCGGAGGTAGCGGCGCGTCGCCGGGAGTGAACCAGTATTCGAGACCGTGGCTTCGCGCCTGCTTCATCTCTCCAAGCGTGAGCGCGTCGAGGCGTGCCACCCATTCGGCGCGCACGGGCGCCTCTTCCCAGGCCCCCAGGTGCTCGCTCGTCTCGAAACGAATCACCACCGTGTATTCGGGCCGCGCACCGCCGTAGGGACGAATGATGTTGGTGCCCAGATAGCCCGCAAAGTGACCGGCCGCCTCTGCAATGCCGGCGACGCCGGCCTCGAACTCCGCCACCTTTCCGGGCCGCACGACCCGGGTGAAGGCCACCGTGACCGGCCCTGTTTGCTCTGCGCTCATCGCACTCCCCCGCCGGTTTTCATTGCCCCAAGCGGGCGCCCGAAGCAAGGGGCGTCTTGTTGCGCCCGTGCCCGGAAGCTACACTTCCCCAACATAACTAGCAGCTTTCGGGGAACAAACGATGACGAAAACGAATCCGTTTGCGGGGCTCCTTGTCCTTGCAGCGCTCGCGATGACCGGTTGCGCCACTCGCGCAAAAATCACGACGCACAACTACAACGTGCCGGTCCGCGTCGGCCCCATCAAGCACCTCGGTGGCTCAAGCCAGAGCGAGGGGCACAACCCCTACAAGCCGTTTTTCGCGACGGTGTCCAACGATGCACGCCTGATTTATGTCGGCGCGGGATTCGGTGGTGTGGGCGCCGGTGCGGCCTCTTATGCGGAGAGCGAGAGCGACGCCAGGCAAGTTGACAAGATCCTTAACGCTGCAACCAGGGAGTGCACCTCTCCGTGCGCCGCTGATGTGACATTCGTCCATTTGGGCAGCGTGGGCACGTTCGCCCCGCTGCTCATTCTTGATTTCAACACCGTCTCAATCCTGGGCGCGGTCACACACGCCGGTCCGACGGGCGAGGCATTTCTTAAGGCGCAGACGCGGGGCGCGGAAAGCAAACAGCCAGGCGATGCCGCCGGTAGCGGCAACTCTGCCAGTCAGGACGCTGCAGATGAATAGACACAATGTAATTTTGCTCGCAACGCTCGCACTGGCCGCGCTCACAGGCACCGGCTGCTCCGGCTCGAAATACTCCATGCGACTCCAGAGCCTGCGCTATCCCGCGTCGATGAGCGGTTATCTCTACGACGAAGACGAGCGCATGCTTTCCGAGAAAGACATGGAAGTAATCGGTGAGTTCAATGAAAAGACGAGGCTCTGGGCCATGGCCTGGGGTCTTGCCACGCTCAATGGAGAGAGCTCCGATCAGGAGCTTGCCGAACTCATCAATGCCGCGGTGGAAAAACGGGGCGGTGAAGGGGTCATCGACCTGGGTTTTTCAAGCGAGACCTGCGGCATCAACTTCGCGCCGGCCATCAGCATTCTGCCCCTATGGCCGGGCTGCACCAGCATCCAGGCAAGCGGTACAATTGTCCGCCGGATTGCGGCGAACGCCCCTTCGGAGACCCCAGCCCTGCCCCCCAAAGACGATGGTTCGCAGGTGTCTGCACGGCGCTAGCGCCGGCCCCATCGCCATGCCCGCCGCGCTCCGCTATGATTGGGGTTATCCAATTCCGGGGAGGGAACCCATGAAAGCCATTCTCCTGAGCCTTGCGCTCGTCTTCGTCGCCGGCTGCGCCAAACCGCAACTGGGCAACTGGGACCACCGCGTCAACAACGGCCGCGCCATGCAGAAGGACCGCGCCGAGTGCGCCGCCCAGGCGGGTCAGGCCGGTTGCCACGCGCTCTGGCAGGGCCTCTACAACGACTGTATGTGCGGCCGCGGCTATACGAGCGGGGACGTCGCCTGCGAGAAGTAGGGGCTCGGGTGTGTGCCTCGCGCGCATGCCCGGTGCCCCCTGCAATTGCCCTTCGCTTGGGCGCGGGCCCCTTGGTCCCGGTGCTGAATTTCGGCGGCGTCCCGGCTAGAATTTGCTGGGACGTGAGTGAACGAACATGCTGAAACAAGCTCAACTGGAATTTGTCATCTTGGTCCTGATTGTGCTGCTTGTCGGCTGCGCCGAGTTCGCGCCTGCCTCCGGCGGCAAACGCGCACGCGCCGCACAAGTCCCCAGCAACACCCAGCCCGCCAAGGAATTTCGCTTCAACTACCCGGCCGGGGAGTTCGTCGTCGAGTACCGCGACGGCCAGTATCAGATCGAGATCGACCAGTACGCCAATCCGCCCAAGAAATATCGCGGTTACACCCACGACAAGGCCGACAACCTGGCGGTGATCGACGGGGTCGGATTGCTTCTCTGGA
>JAGRBM010000478.1 GCA_020434085.1 Chrysiogenia bacterium
AGCCGCTTCCTGACGGCGCAAGCGCGCCCGCGGCGCGCGCCCCTTGTGCCCATGAGAGCAGGGCGCTATAACAGCGCTCCTTGCCTCGCAGTGCGCCCGTAGCTCAGCTGGATAGAGTGTCGGCCTCCGAAGCCGAAGGTCGTGGGTTCGAATCCCGCCGGGCGCGCCATTCAGGACGACCCCTGTATTTGGCCAGTACGTCAAAGGGAAATGCCAAGTAATATCGGGCGGTTTCGCCCTTCACGGTGAGGTTCGAACACACCGCGCGGGCCAGTCTGGCCTTCTCTTCGCCGGTGGCGTTTTCCCACAGTGTTTCCAGAACCTTAGCGAGTTCGAACGCGCCCAGCAGGCGCTCCAGCGGATCGCCCACGTCCCTGTGCTCCAGTGATGCCAGTTCTGCCTCAATCCGCTCTTTCTCCACGCGCCAGGCATCGGTCTGCTCACGGTAGGTCTCGGCATCGACGGCGCCGTCGCTCAGCGCCGCGAAGGCGCGTTGCAGGCGCTGCTGGATCCTGGAGAGTGAGACCTTCAGGGCTTCAGCCTTTGCCTGCCGCACGTCGGTCGAGGAGGCCCTCTCTTCTTCGAGATAGCCCTTGAGCAGGTCGGACGCCTCAGCAGGCAGCATGGCAGCGCGGACGGCGCTTCGGATGTTCGCGTCGAGCGCTCGCTCGGGAACGTGGGCGTAGGGCCTCCCGGCCCTCTTGCAGGCGCCGCAGAAGCCGTATGTGTACTGCTTTCTGACGACCGTAATCGTGATGGACCGACCGCATTCCCCGCACTGGTAGGTTCCTGCGAGCGGGTGGGCGTGCTTGTAGTAGACCTTTTCGGGCTTTCGGTGATCCGAGAGACGCTTCAATATCCGCTCGTGGGTTTCCCACGAGATCAGCGGCTTGTGCTGGAAGTTCGTGACGAGCTTTCCCTTGAAGTAGAACGGCCCGGCGTAGACAGGGTTCGTCACCCATCGGTGAATCGAGCTGCGGGTCAGCGGCTTGCGGTAGTAACGAATGCCGCGCCTGCCTGCCTCCTCGGTGAGCCGAACGAGGGAATACTCGCCGGTGGCGGCAAGCTCCAGGACTTCCCGCATGAGCGGGCCCTGCACGGGGTCGATCTCGATGCCGGCGCGCTTCACCTTCCGGTATCCCGGCGGTGCGAGATGAATCCAGTAGCCCAGGTCGGCTTGCTGTTTGAGACAGGCTCTTACGCGCGATGAGAGATGCCGCGTCTCGCTCCGGGCGAAGAGGGCCATCATGTCGAAACGATCCCATTCGGACGGGGGAGCCTCGGGGTGCAGGTGGAAGCAGTCGAGTGCCGCGTGAATGTGCTTACCGTGGTGAAGAACAAGACCCGCAAGGCGGGCATGGTCCCAGATGTTCCGGTTGGAGCGGTCCACCTTGTAGAAGACAATATGCCGGATGTCGGGCGATGCCTCGAACTCCGCGAGCATGGCCTGAAACTGCTGGCGCTGTCCCTCGGACGTGGCCGTCTCGGCCACCTGCCAGATTCGGGCGAGTTCGAGGCCCTTCTCCCGGCAATAGCGCTCCATCGCCTCGGCCTGAAGCCCCAGTGAAATGCCGCCCTGGGCCTGCTCATCGGTCGAAACGCGGGCGAATGCGAAAGCTCTTTCCATGTTTGAAGCTCCCGTTGGTGAGTATATCGCAACCCGAAAAGAGGAGCCCGCCGCGTGGGCGGAAAGTTCGAACGTCCCGTCAGGGGTGTTTCAGCTCCAGGCGGGCGGCAATGGCGCGGAGGGTGTCTCCGACCGTTCGCAGGCGGGTTCGAACCTCAACCAATTCGTCCGGTCTCAGCGGACGACCGGCCAGTGATTCAAGCAGCACAGGGAAGGGGAGCCTTCCGCTCGAACCGGCCTTGCACGACGCAGGCGAGGCTGCGTCCTCGCAGGTCTCATTCGGACACATGCTCGCAGGTCCGTTGCTGCTGCAGGAAGGACGCAAGGCCGGAGGGTCTCTCGCACTTTGGAACCCAGAGGATCGCGTTCATGGGTTCGAGCGAGGCGAGGACTTCGGTTTCGCTTACGCCCAGCGCCTCGGCGATCCAGCGGACTTCGTCGAGGTTCGGCCTGACACGCCCGCTCTCAATGCGCGAGAGTGTCGTGCGGACGATGCCGGTTTTGTGGGCGAGTTCCTTCTGGGAGAATCCCTTGATCTTGCGGAGGTGGGCGAGGCCCTGAATGGGTGTCTTCATGCACGCAGCATGTCGGAACCCGGAGTGAACAAAAATAGACTTTGGGTGCGCGCGGAAAGTCTACAGCGATGAACCAGCGGGTAGCGGGGCGACTTACCTGTTTCCTGCCCGGTCGGCCCGCACTTCGATCCACCTGGAATCGGATTCGCCCAGTTCGTTCTGGGTCAGCAGGAGGTGCTTGCCCGGCTCGGGAATCCACCACAGGCGTTCATCGGGCAGGGCTTTTCCGAGGAACTCCCCGTCGACGAACCAGCTGAGCGGCGCGCCGGAGGCACCCTCGGCTTCAAGCGGAATTTCCTGCTCGGTTGCCGAACGTCCGCCAATCAAAAAGACCACGTGTCCTGGAGGCGGTGAGATGATTGCGGGGCGCCCCTCGGATGCTGCGCGCCTGCACTCGGGGGCAAACGAGGGTGGTTCGGGCAGGGTGCGGTAGCGGTCCTTGAGCCACCTGCGCACGTTCGCGGGCCAGCGCAGAAAGGTCTGGGGCGCGTGGCGGCGGCCCTCCATGCACAGCGGGCCCAGCGCGTGGCCCGTCTCGAGGTCGATTTCCCGCCGGGTGTGGAAGGGGCAGGGTTTCGAGGGCACGCTCTGGCCGCGGGCGAGGGCTTCAATCGTGTGCGGGCAGGCATCGGTATGGACGTAACCCGAATAAGCGCAGAGCTTTACCGGTCGAAGGTCCGCCGGCGGCAAGTCCCGGTGGCCCGCATCCTCGGCGGAGGCGAGTCCCTCCAGCAGGTCGAAGAGGATCGGCCCGGCGGCATCGGCCCCAACGAGCCTGTTGCTAGGTGAGTTGTCGAAGTTGCCGAGCCACACGACGGCGGTATGGCGGGGGCCCGAGCCCGATGCCCAGGCATCGCGGTGGCCGAAGCTAGTGCCCGTCTTCCAGTGGATGCTCGGCGGCATGGCCGAGTAATCACGCCGCCCCGGAAAATCCGGGCGATCCCGGAGCGAGAGCGTCTGCCGGGTCAGATAGGTGGCACCCTCGGAAAAAGCGGAGAATCCCTCCGGGGAGATCTCAGTAGCAGGCCGGGAATCCCCCGCGCGTTCCAGCAGTTCCAGATGCCGGTAGCGGCCGCGATTGGCGAGGCTCGCAAAAAGACCGGCGATTTCGAGCGGGGTGATCTCGACGCCGCCGATTGCGGCTGAAAGGCCGTAGTAGCCCGGCTCACTCCGAAGACTTCGCACGCCCATGGATTGCAGCCTGCCCAGGAATCGCTCGACTCCCACCTTTCCCAGCAAATTCACGAAGGGGACGTTGAGCGACCAGGAGAGTGCTTCCTCCATGCGCACCAGGCCCCGGAAATCCTGGTCGTAGTTTTCGGGGGAGTAGGAGCCGTAGTGAACGGGAATGTCCTCCACCAGCGTCTGCGGAAGAACGATCCCCTGGTCGATTGCGGAGGCGTAGATAAAGGGCTTGAGCAGCGAACCCGGCGAGCGTGGCACGTCGAAGCCCACGATCTGGGCGCCGTGGTCGTCTTCGAGAAACTCGAAATTTCCGATCAGCGCCTCGATTCGCGCGCTCCGGTGGTCGGCGATCACGACGGCGCCGTTGAAAATGCCGTCGGCGGCAAGGCTCGCGCGAGCGCGGGTGAAGACGCCTTCGGCGAATTGTTGCGTGGTTTTATCGAGCGTTGTGTGAATGCGCGTTTCCAGCGGATTGTTTTCCAGAAGCCAGCGCGCGGCGTGGGGCGCCTCGCGGGGGAAGGGTTTCAGCGAATGGGGCGCGGCCTTGGTGAGAGTCGATTCCACCGAGACAGCGGGCCACGGCCAGGCGCGCTCGCCCATGCGCCGGAGGATGGCATCGCGGGCAGCCGTTAACCTGGCAATATGCGGCTTCGTGGGGTAGCGGCTGTTTGGGTTCTGCGGCACGGCAAGAAGGGTGGCGATCTCCGAAGGCGAAAGCGCGTCGGCCCGATGGCCGAAGTAGGCGAGCGAAGCGGCTTCGAGGCCCTCGATGTTGCGCCCATAAGGGATGAAGCTCAGGTAGGCCTGGAGGATCTCCCGCTTGGATAGGCGCAGTTCCAGCTGCAACGCGCGCAGGGCCTCGATGAATTTGGAGCTGAGGCTGCGCGGCCGGGGTTCGAGAACGCGCACGAGCTGCATGGTCAGCGTCGAGGCGCCTGATACCACGCCGCCCGCGGAGACGTTCTGGAAGAGCGCCCTGACAACCGCCAGCGGGTCCACTCCGGGATGCCACCAGAACCTGCCGTCCTCGATCTCGACCAGGGCCGCCAGATAGTTGGGATCGACTTCGTCCACGGAAACGGGAATCCGCCACTTGTCGTCGGTCGAGAGCGTTACATATGCGGGCGTTCCGTCCCGGAAGTAGACCACCCGCGATGGGCCCGCGAGGAGCCGCTCAGGCAGTGGAACAAGATACGCGGTGGCAACTACGCCCGCGCAGAGCCCGAGCACTACAAGTGCGACTGCCCTCAGTGGAGAGCGAACTATTCGAGATAGGAGGCCCAAGGCCCGCTCACCTCAACCACGGTTCCCGCCGCCCGCGCCCATTGCTGGGGATCGTACATCGCTTCTGCGGCAACGGGCGGGATTGTATAGGAGCCCGCCAGCGTGGCGCGAAGCGCATAGACCACCTTGCGTGATTCGCGCGCCTTGAGCGCGCCGAAGACCTCGAATCGGTCATCGCGAATGTTCATGTAGTCGATTTCCCATTGCTCGCTTTGCTGCACCCAGTTGACGGCATTGTCGCGCCCGAGCCGGGGGTTCTCAATTTCCCAGCCGGCGGGGAAACGGTCCACCAGGGCGACGTTCCGAATGTCCTCGCGTGTCTGGTTGGTGAGCGTCAGCTCGACGAATACCAGGTCGCCAAGGCCCACCTTGGAGCCGGGGAACTTGAGTTCTGTGCCATCGGGTTTGAAGTAACGTCGCCGAATGTCGAGATCGTGCCCGCCGAGCTGGTAGGTCGCGTTCTCGCGGACGCCCTTGCTGGAGAGAATCAAGTAGAGTTTGCCCTTGCCGGTGTCGCCGACGTTGAGTGTCAGGTCAGGGTACTCGCTGGCGCGGTAGACCGACCAGCTGCGTTCACTGCTCTGCCTGGGACTGCTTGCGGCCGCGAGTTCTTTCTTCCCGAACATGAGCTGCGGCGGGTCGAAATCACTGGAACCGCTTCCGGCGATCTTCCCGAGCGCGCTGAGGCTCCAGCCCAGCTCCTGCGTGGTGAAGTAGCGGCTCTCATTCTTTCGTAGGACCGCCGCAATCGCTTCGGCTTCCCTGTCTGCGACCGGGTCATTCCCGAACAGGTCGCCGAAAATGCTCAATGCGAATGCCCGGTGGCGGAGTGCCGAGTAGAAGCACCAGTCGTTCCACCGTCGATGGGCGATCTCCGTTCCCGGCAGCGACTTGAGATCTTGCTCATAGGTGCGGTCGCCGGTGAGGTAAAGCGCAGCCTTGAGCTGGTAGAGCTGTTCCTCTTTTTCCCATTCGGAGTTCCTGGGCCAGGCTTCAATGATCTGCGCAATGCGCGCCTTGCGCCCGCGCCCGGCAAGGGCGAGCACGTAGTGGGAGTATGCCTCGGCATTGGTCCAGTCGTTGCGGTACCAATATCCCGAACTCCACTCACTGCCGCCTGTATTGGCCGCGTTCTCGATGAAGTCGAGCGCCGCCTTGAGCCTGTCCTCGGGAACCTCGTAGCCGAGTTTTTTCGCATCGAGCAGCATGTGCGTCGCAAACGCCGTGGCCCAGTAATAGGGACGGGTGGTGCCCGGCCAGTAACCGAAACCGCCGCTGGCGGTCTGCATCGA
>JAGRBM010000479.1 GCA_020434085.1 Chrysiogenia bacterium
CTTTCTTGGTCGGGCCCGTGCCCAGCGTGCCGTCGGTGCAGGCGCGCCGCGTGGCCTCCAGCAGGCTGATGCGCTGCTGCGCGGCCGAGTCCTGCAGTTTTTCCACGGTGCCGGGGCCGATGCCGCGCGTGGGCGTGTTGATGATGCGCAGCAGGGCGACGTCATCGACCGGGTTGATCAGGAGGCGCAGGTAGCACAGCGCGTCTTTTACTTCCTTGCGGTCGTAGAATTTCTGCCCGCCCAGAATGTTGTAGGGGATGCGGTGCTTGAGCAGCTCTTCTTCGAGCACGCGGCTTTGCGCGTTGGTGCGGTAGAAGATCGCCACGTCGCGCCAGCCCTTGCCCTCAGTGTGGACGCGGTCGCGCGCGCTCTTGACGATAAAGCGCGCCTCAGCGTGTTCGTCCTCGGCATGGTGGTGGGTGACCAGCGCGCCGCCCTCGATCGCGCTCCAGAGCTGTTTGCCCTTGCGCGCGGTGTTGTGGGAAATGACCGCGTTGGCGACTTTGAGAATGTTCTGGGTGGAGCGGTAGTTCTGCTCGAGCTTGATGACCTTGGTGCCGGGGTAATCGCGCTCGAAGTTGAAGATGTTCGTGATGTCGGCGCCGCGCCACTTGTAGATGCTCTGGTCATCATCACCCACGACGCACACGTTCTGGTGCTCGCGGGTGAGCTGCTGGATGAGCTTGTACTGGACCTTGTTGGTGTCCTGATACTCGTCCACCAGCACGTACTCGAACTGCCGGGCATACTGGGCGCGCACTTCGTCGTGCTGCTCGAAAAGCCTGGTTGTCTGCACGAGCAGGTCGCCGAAGTCGAGGGCGTTCATCTGCTTGAGGCGTTCCTGGTAGCGCTTGTAGATCTGACGGAGGCGTTCCTCGCCGAATCCGAAGTCCATCTCCCACTCGTCGTCGGGCAGGTAACCCTGGTTCTTAAGCTGGTCGAACTTGCCGGCGACCATGCGCGGGTCGACGACCTTCTCCGAGAGGTCGAGCTCCTTGAGCACTTCCTTGATGAGCTGCTTCTGTTCCTTGTCGTCGTAGATGACGAAATGGGGCTCGTAGCCGAGGTGATGAATCTCGTTGCGCAGAATGCGCACGCACGAGGAGTGGAAGGTGGAAATCCACAGCCCGCCGTAGCCCATCCCGCCCAGCAGGGAATCCAGGCGCGCGCGCATCTGCTCGGCCGCCTTGTTGGTGAAGGTCACGGCGTAGATGGCCCAGGGGTCGACCCCCAGGTCCTGGATCAGATGGGCGATGCGGAAGGTAATCACCCGCGTCTTGCCGGAGCCCGCACCCGCCAGAATCAGCAGCGGCCCCTCGGTGCTCCGCACCGCCTCGGCCTGTTCGGGGTTGAGCCCCTGTTCAAAGGAAAGTCCGCTCATGGCAGGGGTGCATAGCACATGGGGCGGGGGAGGGGAGGGCTGCCGGGGAATGCGTTTTGCCCTTTTGGCGCTGTTTCACAATCGGTCATTCCTTGAAGGCTGTTTCGGGCGTATTCTCACTGATTCAGAACGAGAATTCGGGGGCGGGGAGATCAACGGATGCAGTTTTTCCGATACACATGGTTTGTCGCGGCACTGGTGCTGGCGACAGGCGCGGCAGCGTGCAATTCATCGGATCTCAATGCCGCGCTTCTTGCCGGCGAAATCAATGCAGTTCCGGCAACGGCGGTCGATCGCATGGTGTGGAACCCGATCGCTGTTCAGTTGCATGATGAAGACGACAACCCGATTACCGGGAGCGGCATTCCCGTTACCGTGTCGGTCGGCGACGGCAGCGGTGAGATCATTGGAACCACCGTGCGTCTCACGTCGTTTGGCGTCGCGATTTTCGACGACCTCTCTTATGTGAGCGATGCCGCCGACGTGATGGAAACAATCACGCTGGTGTTCTCCGCGCCGGGACTGCCCTCATTTGAAAGCGATGAGATCGAAGTCCTGCTTCCCTATGACATCGGCGCGGGGGAAGACGTCGAGCTGGAGTTTGCATCCGCCGTTGCCGCTCCCGGAACCTGTGATTTCAGCGCGAGCACGGCATTCCTGCAGATTCTGACGACGCGCAGTTCCCCCGACCCGGTGCAGATCGTATTCGGCGCGGACACGATCGTTGATCTGATCGAGTATCCCGTACCGGTTGTCGTGGTGCCCGATGCGCCGGTGCATGTCACTGGAATCGAGTCCGAGCTTCTGCTCCAGTTCGCAACAAGCCCCTTGGCGGATTTTTTCATGGATCCGGACCTGGTTCTCGATACTTCGACGGGGGAGGCGACGGCCGAAACCGGCGGGAGCGGGATCGGCTATCTGGTGATCAGCTTTGATCCCATGATGGTTCCGGTGATCGCCACCGGTGAAACCAGGGCGTTCACGTTATCGGTCGACCCGCTCGTCCCGGGTGCGGGAATGACGGTGACGTTGAACTTTACCTGCTACGCGTCGTGATCACTCCACCGTCACACTCTTCGCCAGATTTCGCGGCTGATCCACGTCGCAGCCCTTGAGGTTGGCGATGTGGTAGCTCAGCAGTTGCAGGGGCGGGGTGAGAGGCTATTCGAGCTCGGCGAGCAGGGCCTGCGCTTGTACCAGAAGATTTTCGAGAAAAGTGCCCGCAATGCCCCAGACCAGCTCGTCGTCAACGCGCCAGTAGTTGTGCACCACCACGTTGCGAAAACTGACCACGCTCTGCTTGTCGGAAAACCGATCCGCCAGCTCCGGGGCAATCCTGGCAAGCTGGGCGAGGGCCTCACCGATTGTCTGCATTTCATAGCGGAGTGCCGAGCGCA
>JAGRBM010000480.1 GCA_020434085.1 Chrysiogenia bacterium
GGCCATCTACCCGCCGGGCGCGGGCTACCGGAAACACCTCGACCGCTTTGCCGACTCCAATGCGCGCGAGGTCACCTTCGTGACTTACCTCAACCGCGAGTGGAAGGAAGAGGACGGCGGCCTGCTGCGCCTGTATTCGGAGACGGCGCCGGGACTTGTCACAACAGAGATTGTCCCGCGCCTGGGAACCACCGCGTTTTTCCTGAGCGGATCGATCTGGCACGAGGTCACGGCTACTGCGCGCAGGCGCTACTCGGCGACGGGGTGGTTTCGCAGCGACGGGTTCACGGCGCCGCGCAGGCAGGAACTGCCCTAGGCCTGCTTCTTTTCCTCGCGCGTGAGCACGTCGCGATGGGGATAGGGGATGGTGATGCCCGCGGCGCACACCGCATTCCAGATGGCCAGGTTCGCGCTGCCACGTCCCTCGAAGTAGCGGCGCGTTGGAAGCCAGTAGCGCACGGCAATGTCGATGCTCGATTCGCCAAATCCCTCGATGCCCGCCTGCGGCGGCGGCTCTTTGACGACAAGCTCCTGTTCCCGGAGCGCCTTGACGATTGCATCGGCGGCAACGGCCGGATCGTCGCCGTAGTCGACTCCCACCGTGAGTTCGACGATGCGGTTCGCGTAGGAGTTCTGCATCATCTCGCCGATGACCATCTTGTTGGGAATCGTGATGGTTTCCTGATCCTCGGTGCTCAGGATCGTGGCCGCGAGCTTGATCTCGTCCACGACGCCCGAAGCGCCCTGCACGACGATGGTGTCGCCGACCTTGAACGGGCGCGTGAGAATGAGCGCAAGGCCCGCGGCGTAGTTGGCGAAAAGCCCCTGCAGCGCAAAGGTCGCTCCAAAGGCCACGGCGCCAAGCGCCGCAATCAGCGGCGCCAGCGTGATGCCGAACTTGCCAAGGCTGATGATCAGGAACAGCGAGAAGACCGCGATGCGCGAGGTGCTCCCGATAAAGCGCGTAAGTGTCACATCGACGTTCTTCTTTTCGAGAAAGTCGGTGACAATGCGCCCGCACCACTTCGAGATCAGGACGCCCAGCAGCAAAATGATCAGGGCGCCAAAGACCTGCACGCCATACTGAACGCCAAAGTCGATGAGCTTCTCGCTCAGGTGCTTTACGGTTTCGAGTTCTTCTTCCATGACATCCCCCCAAGGCCGCCCGTAGGGAGGCTTTAAGCCATCGCCGGGCCCGTGACAAGCCGGCTGGACTGGCCGCCGGCGACGCGGGTACAAATCTCCCCATGGCAAAGCGACTCAAGAAACCCAGGAATTCCCTGCTGGGGACGCTCAATGATTTCACAGACGTCGTCCGGCACGCGCGCAGCGGCGGCGAGATCGTGCGCGGCCTGATGCCCTCGGGCATGCTCAAGCGCAAGATCCTCAATGAGGGCGATGCCGCCGGCCCGGATGCGAGTGACATCGATCAGGCGCTTCGACGCCTGCGCAACCAGCTCAAGGGCGAGTTCCTGGACGAGGGCGCCGTCGACTACGCAGGCATCAAGGCCTCGCCGGTGTACCGCGAGCTGCAGGAGACCAGCCGCCTGCTGCCTCATGTGAATCCGACGGAGTTTGCCCAGAGCGAGCGACTGGCCTTCTGGCTCAACCTCTACAACGTGCTGGCCATCCATGGGATCATCGCCCTGGAGATCCGCAAGTCCGTGATGGAGGTTCCCTCCTTTTTCCACCTGGTTGCCTACCGGGTTAGTGACTGGGTTTTCACTCTCGACGACATCGAGAACGGGGTGCTGCGCCGCAACCGCCCGCACCCGGCAATGAAGAACCTGATGTTCGACGCCGACGATCCGCGGATGAGCTGCTGCCCGCGCGAGGTCGACCCGCGCATCCACATGGCGCTCGTTTGCTGCGCCGCGAGTTGCCCGCCGGTGGCCTTCTATGAAGCCAGAAAAATCGACGCGCAGCTCGAAGCGGCCACCCGGAATTTCGTCGAATCCGAAATTCTCATTGACGACAAAAAGCGCGAACTCACCCTTCCACTGATCTTCCGCTACTACGAAGAGGATTTCGGCGGCTGGCAGGGA
>JAGRBM010000481.1 GCA_020434085.1 Chrysiogenia bacterium
CCGGAAAGCCTCAACGCGTACGCGTACTCGGGCAACTCTCCAATCGACCGAAGCGATCCCGGTGGCGCGCTCCCGACGGACGGCCCGGCGCTGGGCGCCAACTGCCCGAACGCCTGGTGCCCAATACCGGGAACGTACGTTGAACTGCCCGAGGGTGGCGAAGGCTACCTCCGCGAAGTGAAACAGCCGGATGGGACATTCAACCTGGAGCTCTGCGCTCGAGGGCCTGACGCAAGCACATACGATTGCGTCGGTACACCCAGTCCAGGGAACTACGACGGAGTAGACGTACAGTTCCTAGCCTGCAACGTCGTACTTTGCGGCGCCAAGAAGGCGGTCGGTGCAGTCGCGGGCGCGATCGCATCAGCAATCGGGAGCGCGAGGAGTTCGTTGGCGAGTATCGCGTTCAACGTTGCGCGCTGGAATGCGAACAAGGAACTCACAGCACTTGCTCTCATCATCGCCTGGGCTCTCGGCGGCAGCTGCTCGATGGGAAGAGATCTCATCTGGATATGTCTTCGTGTCGACGGCGTTCGGGAAGACAGTGCACTAACAATCGGTAACGTCATCTTGACCGGAGCCAAGAAGGTGAAAGACCTCCGTCCGGGGCTGATAGCCCACGAAAAGGCTCACGCCACCCAGTGGGCGGCCCTTGGTGCCGCTGCCGGCCTCCACAGCCAGGCCCTGGGGGGCCTCTCATACATTCTGAATCTCATAGTAGACGGGTTATCTGGCGCCAATGGCTGCACTCTGTTAGCCGAATGGGCAGCTGAGATACAGTCTGGCGATCGAGGTAATCATTGCTCGTAAGACGACTGCTTGTTGGGATAACTCTGGCTGTTTTCGTACTGAATACTGCGTGCGACTACGATGCAAGATACGCAGGTTTGCGTCTATCTGAGTCGGGAGACATTGAGATTTTGTATGATCCCTGCGGCAAAGATATAAACATCTTTCGCGTTGCGTTAGCTATTTCTGGCAAGCGTGATGATCCTATCTGGGAGATAGTCTCGCCCAACGGGACTCACCAGTACGAATTCACCGTTGGAGTGACTCCATCGGGATTTATCGAGACGGTACATCGGATATCAGTGATACCAGATGAGCGCCTAATCGTAATCATTGATAGTTCACGATTTGACGGTGAGTCTTATCCATTTGAACCAGACGCCTTGCGTCGGGAAGTGTTCTACGATGTCATATCTCACTATTACACTCGAGAGGAGATATCGGCAGGAAAGCTCTGCGACTGAGGCCGTTGTCCAATCACAGGCCGACCAGAGCTGTTGCTCAGGTCAGCCTGGGGGGGCATTTCAAAGCCCTGGCGGCTGTGGTGTGTGGTCGGACGCGAGATCGTGTGGCTGCACTCGCAACGGAAACCCATGCGGTACAAGGCGCCACACCTTGAACACTTCACTTCATTGCGCCTCGCGAGACCCTTCCTCCGAGCTTCCCGCAGTACGGACAGCGAAACGAGATCAGGTCGGCCTCGGCACTCATGACCCGCTTCGACCAGAAACGACATGCAGTGCAGGGCGGCCAACGGTGCCAGCGCGTTGTCGCTGGAGCCGCCGGATGATGCCTGACACGTAGCGAATGCTCCGCCGGTTCGACTTCGCAGCTTCACAGACGACGTACTCGATGTCGCTGACCGTCAGTCCGGCATCCAGCCATCCCTGGACTTCTTTCTCCAGGACCGGCGGTAACGGAATGCGGGCATCCCGGAAGACCTCACGGACCTGGTCCTTCGGACCGGGCGGGTTGGGAATTGCCGGCTGCGGGCGGCCGGACTGTGCCTGCTTCTGGCTGGATCGGTGTGGGTGGCGTGGTGGCTGTGGTGGTGGTGGTAAGGAAGGAACTTGCAGCTTCGCCTCTGCA
>JAGRBM010000482.1 GCA_020434085.1 Chrysiogenia bacterium
ATCTCGCAGAGCTCGCGCGTGGCGACGCTCGTCCAGACCGGTCCCTTGAAGCCCCGGCGCATGAGCAGCGGGATGTAGCCGCTGTGGTCGAGGTGCGCGTGGGTGAGCACGATTGCGTCGATGTGTCTCCCGTCGATGGGAAGCGGCGACCAGTTGCGAAGACGAAGCTGCTTGTAGCCCTGGAAAAGCCCGCAATCGAGCAGAATGTTGCGCCCGCCGGCCTCCACCAGATACTTCGACCCTGTAACCGTTCCGACTGCGCCCAAAAAAGTTATTTTCATCATGGTGCCATTCTCGCCCGTTCTCCCCCTTCATACCCCCGATTGGAGCGCCATGCGAGGGCCGGAGACAGCCTGTTGCGCAGTGCGGCATTTTTCTGGCATCCTGTGGCCGCCGTATGCACCGGGCTTCTCCCGGGCGTAACGGAGGGACACATGAATCCACACCGCGAACTCTACAATTCCCACTGGACTCCTGAACTGGCGAAGGTCATCGCTGAGTCGCCACCCACCGACAAGCTCGTTGCCGGAGTGATGGTCGAGGACTGGGAAGGTGCCGAGCGCCTTGCCGCCGGAGAGCCCGCCACCGGCGAGATGATCTTCGATCACGTCGGCCTGCGCGGCCCTCCCGGGCGCCTGCACGGCGGGCTGCACTGCCTGATCCGTACCATCGCGATCTTGAGGCACATTCCCCGCAATGCGGGCATCGAACTCTTCCCCTGCGCGATCAACGTGGGCCTTGGCGCGGCGCTGCCGCTGGGCAAATCCGTGCCCTTCGAGGCGCGCTTTCACAACACCGATGACGGCTGGTGGTTCACCTCCCGCTTCAACGAGACCGACCGCCTGCAGGCCGCTGCCTGGAGCATCGGCGAGGACCAGATTCTCGCGCCCGAGGCGCTTGCAAGGTGGAAGAGCCGCTTTGAGAAAGCACACGAAAGCGAGCAAAAGAAAGTACTGCGCACGGTAGGACTTCCCTACTTCGGAACCGACGAGCTTTGCTGGTGCGCCACCAACAAGCCCGCATCCGAGGGCGGCACGGCCTATGAGGCCATGCACCGCTTCGTCGCACGCGAGGGCTTCTACGGGCCCAGCCTGATTTGCATGTATCTCGACAACGCCGGGGCCCTTACCCGCGCGGCCTACGACACCATGACCCCGCATTTCACCACGCGCGTGAGCCTCAAGATCGCGCAGCCCTACATTCCCTCCAGCGAGCGGCTGCTCTTCCTGGGCGACCGCGCCGGGCGGGTGCCGGCCCGGTTTTCCAGAGCCAGACCGATTACGCTGGCCGGCAAGGAAGAAGGTACTGAGACTTCCGAAGTCCTCATGGTCAATGAGGACTTCTCGAAGGTCTATGCCCATGGCTGGGTCGACACTCATCCCATCGACATCAAGCGCCTGGCAGCGGAACTCCCGCACGAGTAAACCATGAAGAAACTGCTCGCAATCCTGACCCTCGTCTTTGTGACCGCCTGCAGCGTGGAGCTGCCCAAACCCGCCGGCAAGTTCGTCGATGTGGACGACCTGCAGATCCACTACACGCGGGCCGGCAGCGGCGAGCGCAACGTCGTACTGGTTCACGGCTTTGGTTCGGGATCGTTTACCTGGGAGGGCATTCAGGAGCGCGTGCCCGAGGGCTACACCGCCTGGGCGCTCGACCTGCCGGGCTTTGGTTTCTCTGAAAAGCCCGAGAACCTCGACTACGGCCTGCCGCGCTTTGCGGAAACGGTCACGAGCTTCATCAGGCAGGAGATCGGCCGGCCCGTCGTGCTGGCGGGTAACTCGATGGGCGGGGCCACCACCATCTGGGCCGCCGCCAACTATCCCGAGTGGATCGCCGGAGCAGTGCCCATCGATGCCGCGGGTGCGAAGCTTCCCGACGAGGGAATGCCACCGGTCTTTCACATCCTGCGGGTACCGGTCCTCGGCCCGGCCCTGTTCAACGTTCCCCAGCGCTTCGCCACGGCCATGACGATCCGCCAGATCTACGGCCACAAGGATCGGGTGAGCGAGGAACTCATTGATTACTACTACGGCCTGAGCCGCCTGCCCGGCGCCGCCAATTCCTGGCGCCTCTCCCTGCTCGATCTCGTTGACAAGACCGAAGGCGGCGCGGTGCTCGATGAGATGCCCAAGATCAAGCAGGACGTGCTCCTCATGCTCGGCGGCAAGGACCCGTGGATCTCCCGCGACGCGATGAGGCAGTTCCAGGAGAAAATGCCCCAGGCCGAACTCAAGGTCTACGAAGACCTGGGCCACGTCCCCATGGAAGAAGACCCGGCCCGCGTGGCGCCCGACCTCTACGGCTTTGCCGACGGCATCTTCGCCAAGGCAAGGAAGCTGGGCGACGAGACCGCCGCGCTGGCAGCCGCAAAGAACCCCTAAAGGGAAGGGGCGGCCCTCAGGCCGCCCCCTCTTCGAGTAGCTCGAAGTCGTCCTTGCTCACCCCGCACTCGGGGCAGGTCCAGTCCTCGGGGAGGTCTTCCCACCGGGTGCCCGGCGCGATGCCGCCGTCGGGATCGCCAAGTTCTTCATCGTAGATATACCCGCACACGATGCATTCATATTTCTTCATGGCGTGCTCCCTTCAGCCGGCCTTGCGCGCATCCAGATAGCTCTGGTAGCGGTCGGCGTGGATCTTCTCCACCTTGGTGAGTGCGGCAAAGCGCTTGCGGGCCTTGGCCAGGGTCTTCTCGAAGTTCTCCGCATGTTCCTTCGATTCGTCGGCCTGCTCGCGGAACTCCGCGACGGCGTCGGCGCGTCCCTCTTCTTCGGCGGTCTTTTCGAAGCCCGGATACATCACGTTGTGCTCGTAGCGCTCGCCCTCGATAGCCAGTTCCAGCAGGCGCTCCACCGTGAGTTCGTCCTTGGGGTAGATCAGGTCCAGGTGGGAGAAGGCATGGGCCGTCTCCTGCTGGGCGGTCTCCTCGAAGACCGCGGCGACTTCCTCGTCGCCCAGTTCGCGGGCGATGCGCGCGAAGTAGAGGTATTTGCGGTTGGCCATGGATTCGCCGGCAAATGCGGCCTCCAGGTTCTTCTTGGTTTGGGTTTTGTCGATGGTACTCATTGTTTTCACCTTCCCGCCGGGGGTTTCCCTGCCCGGCATGGTTTCAATGTGCACCATTTCCATTTATAAATAAAATATCAGTATTTTATGATAATATAATATTTACTTATGGATATTACCCTCACCCAGATGGAATACCTGCTCGCCGTGGCCGAGCTGGGGAGCTTTGGAAAGGCCGCCGAGCGCTGCCACGTGAGCCAGCCGGCCCTGAGCATGCAGGTCCGGAAGGCCGAGGACCTGCTGGGCGTGCTGGTCCTGGATCGCAGCCGCAAGCCCGTCGTCCCCACGGACCTGGGCGAGAAGGTCATCACCCAGATTCGCGCCGTCCTGCGCGAGGCGGGCCGGATCGACGACGTGCTGAGCGAATCGCGCGGCGAGGTGGCGGGTCCCTACCGGCTGGGGATCATCCCGACGCTGGCGCCCTACGTTCTGCCGCGATTCCTGCCGCACTTTGCCAGGACCTATCCGAAAGTCGAGCTGGAGATTCAGGAACTGCAGACCGAGCGCATTCTCGAAGCGCTGGCCGCCGACCGGCTCGATGGCGGGCTCGCGGTCACGCCGCTGGACGTGCCGGGCCTTACCGAGCGCGCGCTCTTCTACGAACCCTTTGAGGTCTTTATCTCGCCCGAGCACAAGCTCTCTGCAAAGAAGGCCATCGCCGAGGCCGATCTCCACGACGATGAAGTGTGGATCATGCCCGAGGGGCACTGCTTTCGCAGCCAGGTACTCCAGCTCTGCCGCGCCAGTAGCAGCGGCAAGGGCCCCATTCGTTTCGAGAGCGGAAGCATCGAGACGTTGATGAAACTCGTGGAACAGAACTTCGGCATCACGGTTGTGCCGCACCTGGCGGTCGCCGACCTGAGCCCGGCAAAGCGCAAGCGCTACGTGCGCCCGTTTGCCGGCGGCGCTCCCGTGCGCGAGGTCAGTCTGCTGCTCGGCCGGGCCTACCTGCGCCGCGCCATTGCCGACACGCTCTGCGAGGCCATCCGCGCAAGCATGCCGCCCGAGCTGCTGAGCGAATCAGCCGCCGCACAAGTCGTCGCGCCGATTGTCTAGGAATTACGGCTCGCCGCGCGCGTCCAGTTCTTCATTCAGCATCCTGCGCCAGCGCTCCCAGATGCCATAGGCCCCCTGCACCATGCGGCGGTATTCACCGATGCGACGGGCGTATTCGGCGGCGATACGCTCGCGCCAGGCAAGCAGCAACATTTCGTCATCGGGCGCGGCCAGTGCGACGAGGCTCTCTCGCAGCACGCACAGGTCGTGGGCCTCCCCCAGAAGATCCTGCACGTGTTTGAGATCGCGTCCCTCGGCGATGTCGAGCTCGGGCAGAAAATTCTCCACCACGTAGCGCAGGTGTTTCACGGCGATGCGCAGTTCGTGGTAGCGCTCCTCGTCGCGTTCGAAGGCGGCTTTGGTATCGAGCGACTCGATCTCTTCGAGCCGCCGCTGCGCGAGTTCTTCAAATGCGAGGACGTTTCCGGCCAATTTCGTCAGCCGCTGCG
>JAGRBM010000483.1 GCA_020434085.1 Chrysiogenia bacterium
CGCGCCTGAAGTGGACCTCGCGGCTCTACCGCGTCCTGCTCGCAAGAACCCACGGCGTCGAAGCGGCCGCCGCGTTCACGCCCGTCATGGCCTGCGAGTGCTGGCCGGGCATGCCGGTCGCGCAAGAGGGCAAGGGGGTCGTCGTTGAAAAAAATACAGCCGGAGAAGTCCCCGACGCGGGAGAACGGGCGCCGCCGGGGTGAATGCGAGAACTGGCGCGGGCCCATCGCGCGCAACGCCGGTGTAGGGGCGGGGTTTACCCGCCCTCCATCGAACCGGCGCGCAATGCGGGGGCGGGTCGACCCCGCCCCTACGAAGAATGGGCCGAAATGCAGCCCCGCCAGGCGGCGAGATTCTGTATGAACAAAGGAGGCGCGCAGCGTCCCCCACGGCGAGGGAGATCGCCGGAACAAGATTGCGTGGAACGAGCTACTTCGGCGCGGTCTCTCATGCTGGCGTGAATTCTCAGACCGGCCGTAACCGGAACGTCTTGAGCTCGGCCGCCACGATGTCCTTGAGGGTCTCCAGGGGATAGCCCTTGTCGACGAGGTAGGTGGCTTCGAGGATCTCGCGCACGAGGGCCTCGTCGCAGTCGGCCTTGGAGAGCTCGAACTGGGCGCGGCGGAAGGCGCGGAAGGTCTCGCGCACGTAGTTGTCGATGATGGTGCGGGTTTTCAGCGGGATGGCGGCAAAGTCGACGCCGAAGCCCACTTCCTCGCTGTTTCGCGATGCCGAGCGGGGGCCCGTCGGGGCGCCGACGATGCGCACGATGCGCCCGCGAAGCTGGATCTCCTGATCGCTGCCGGAGGGCAGGGTGGTGGTGATGCGGATCTTCTTGCCCGCTTCAACGGGCAGGTCGGTCATCAGGTAGAGCCCGCACAGGCTGATGTCGCGCACGACGGCCTCGTTCTCGCGGCCCTCGTATTCGAAGCGGGCCGCGCTCTGGCACCTCACGCGCACGTAGCGCCGTTCGTTTTCGGTAACGGTTGCCAATGACCGGCCTCTGGCCCTGCCGACCCGGGCGTCTTCGCCTGCGGGGTGGGAGGTGCGCTTTTCCCCAATGATGGCTATAACTTAGCAAGGATCACGCAAGGAAAGCCACGGCCCGGTTTGCCTGATGTGGCAAGGCCGGTCCCCCGGGCGGGAGTTCAGTCGATGCGAAGGCCCCGGGCGCTTGGCGCCCAAGATGTCATTGCCCTGGTGGCGCCCAGCGGGCGCTATGCCATGGAACGCGTCCGCGAGGCCGAGGCCGGGATTGCCGCCGACGGCTGGCGCGCGCGCCGGATGCTGCCCGCGAGCTTCGGAAAGAGCGCCGACTACCTGGCCGGGCCCGACGCGAGGCGCGCGGCGACTTTTGAGCGGGCGTGGAAGGATCCAAAGCTCGCGATGCTCTGGGCGGTGCGCGGGGGATTCGGGGCGGCCCGGACTCTGGATCACCTCAAGGCCGCCCGCCTTCGCAAGGCCGATCCCAAGATTCTCGCCGGCTACTCCGACATCACCGCGCTGCTGAACTGGACCGCGCAGGAACTGGGCACGATCTGCTTCCACGCGCCCAATGCCGCCGGTCTCTACAGCGGGGACGCGGCGACGAAGCGCTCCTTCAAGAAGATCGTCACCGGTGAGATCGGCAAGGGCGGCGAACTGGCACGCGGGCTCAAGGCCGCCCACGCGGGAAAGGCCGAGGGCCGACTGGCCGGCGGAAACCTCATCGTGCTCAGCTCGCTGGTGGGCACGCCCTACGAGGTGGACCTCGCGGGCAAGGTTCTCTTTGTCGAGGACATCAACGAAGCGCCTTACTGCCTGGACCGCGCGGTGACGCAGCTCGTGCAGGCAAGCAACTTTGCGAAGATCCGCGCGCTGCTGCTCGGCACCTTTACCGGTCCCGGCAACAAGCGCCTTGCCGCCAAGAAAATCCTCCCGCTCTTTGCCGAGCGGCTTCCGAAGAAAACCCCGGTGCTCTACGGCCTGAAAGTCGGACACGTGGGGACGAATCTGACGATGCCCATTGGCGCGCGGGTGCGGGTCGATTCTCGAAGCGGCGCGCTCACCCTTCTGGAGAACGTGGTGCGATGAGCGAGGCGATCGGCGCGCTGCTGCTCGAGCAAATCGGATCGCACCGCTTTCCCGGTGCTGCAGTCTCCGTGCGGCACGGCGATGCGCCCTGGCAGCAGTGGTGCGCCGGGCGCACGGGCTACGAAAACATCGACGGCCCCTGGGAGGAAGTCACGCCCGCGACGCTCTACGATCTGGC
>JAGRBM010000484.1 GCA_020434085.1 Chrysiogenia bacterium
ACGCGGCTGCCCACTTCAACGGCAACGTATTCGAGCGTCTCGTTGAGCGCGATGGCCAGGTTGGCGGGCAGGGTCCACGGGGTCGTGGTCCAGATGACCAGCTCGAGTTGCTTGCCGCGAAGCGAGGGATGAACCTCGGCGGCGTCAGGGGTGATGAGCTCGAAAGGCACGTAGATCGAGGGCGACTCGTGGTCGTGATACTCGATCTCCGCCTCGGCGAGCGCGGTCTCGTACTTCCAGTCCCAGTAGACGGGCTTTAATCCGCGGTAGACATATCCGCCGCGTACCACGCGCGCGAACTCGCGGGCGATGTGCCCCTCATAGTCCTTGTCCATGGTTCGGTAGGGATGATCCCAGTCACCGAGGACTCCAAGGCGGATGAACTCCTGCTTCTGCTTGGTGACCCAGCTCCCTGCAAACTCCGCGCAGGCGGCCAGAATGGCATGGCGCGGCGGGGTCTTTCCCTTGGCGCGGAACTTGTCGACCACCTGCTGCTCGATGGGAAGGCCGTGGCAATCCCAGCCGGGCACGTAGTGGCAGTCGTAGCCGTTCATGTGCCGGTACTTGACGATCAGGTCCTTGAGCACCTTGTTGAGGATGTGCCCCAGGTGAATGCTGCCGTTGGCATAGGGGGGGCCGTCGTGAAGGATGAACTTCTCGCGGCCCTTCGCCTGCGCATGGATCTTGCCGTAGAGGTCCTTTTCCTGCCACTGCGCCAGCCACTGGGGCTCACGCTGGGGCAGGTTTGCACGCATGGGAAAATCCGACTGCGGGAGGTTGAGTGTCGTCTTGTAGCTGGGTTTTTCCTCGCTCATGGTCCCTGATACGCGGGGTGCGAAGGCGGCTCACACAGGCGGCCACCGGCACCGGGCACTTCGGGAAAAACGTCGTGATTGCGACGTCTTGCCCGCGCCCGTTTCAATTGGCCCTACGCTATACCGCGCAGGCAATCAGGGTTCAAGCAGGGATGAGGCTTGATTGACGTAGTCGGCAATTCCGTCGCGAAAGACGCCCGGAAGGTCCACAAATTCCAGTCCAACGCCCGCAGGAGTGCCGTCCTGCTGGTCAGCTGGGCGACGCCAGACGACCTTGGCCACGCTTTCGATGGTGCTGCCCGGGTAGGGCAGGCGGAATTTGAGGCTGACTTGCTCCCCGGCGGGGAGTTCCTTGACCGTGGGAATGAAGAGTCCCCCACAGGAAATGTTGCCGCCGGAGGCGACAATGCGGTCCCCGCCTGGGGTCATGCAATGCACGAGGGAGGCGAAGGGCGCTCTGGGATGCTTGCGGGTCTGTGGCCGAGTCATGTTGCTACTTTCGGCGGCGCAATTACTAACGCCGCATGCTGCACAGGCCCGGCGGATCCCCCTCTTACCCTGCCGAGTGGAACAACTGCTTGGTTGTAAATTCTACTGGCGCATTATAAGGCAATTTCAGCCCCCACGCAATGAAATTGCCGGGAAGGCTGGTAATCGGTAGCGATCGGGACCGCATTACGCCGTGTTTGAAACTGTGGGGGCCGCCGCGGGTTTCGGGCCCTGCTGCATGCTCATGAGCGTCTTCATCAGAAAGGGCTTGGCCAGCATGAACATGTTGGCCGTCTTGTCGATCTGGGTGGCCAGGCCCGAGATGAGCGAGAACGTCCTGCCGTACAGTACGATGTCGTTGGGAATCACGATGCCTTCGAGCTTGTCCAGGGTCTCCAGCACGTCCTCGCGGATCTTGCGGAAGTCCAGCTCACGCGCCTGTTGGGGGGAGAGTTCGAAATACTCGGTGAAGAAGTCCTTGAGGATCGGGCGGATGTGGGCGGCATTGCGCTCATCGACGATTCCAAGATTGATGAGCTCGGGCAGGAACTTGTCCACATCGCGCGAGAGGAAGGCAAAGGCTGCCTTGAGCAGCTTGGCGTGGAATTCCCGTGGCAGGATCTTTACCTGACCGAAGTCGAGCAGGCAGACCTGGACCTTGCCCTCGTGCATCCGGAACAGCAGGTTGCCCGGGTGGGGGTCGGACTGGAAGATGCCGTCCTCGTACATCATCTTCGTGAAGGCGTTGAGGATAACCTCGAGCACCTCGCGCCGGTCGATTCCCAGCTCGATCATCTTCTTGAAGTTCGTGATTTTGTAGCCGTCGAAGAACTCGGTGCAGATCACCCCGCGCGTCGTATATTCATCGAGCACCCGGGGCGTGCAGAACTGGGGAAACCCGTTCATGTTCTCGTAGATGGTGCGGGTGTAATTGGCTTCCTGCTCGTAGTTGAGCTCAGTCTCCAGCGCGCGGCGCATCTCCCAGTAGACCGGGCGCAGGTCGGCCAGCGGCGTGAACAGGTTGAACAGGTAGACCGCCGTCCCGAAAAGGAAGAGGTCGATCTTGAGCTTCATTTCCAGGTCGGGGTAGCGGATCTTCAGACAGACGTCCGTGCCGTCCTTGGTGACCGCCTTGTGAACCTGCCCGAAACTCGCGGCGGCCAGCGCTTCGTGCTCGATGGAGGCGAAGATTTCCTCGGGATGGCGCCCATACTCGCGCATGAGCTGTCCCTCGATAACGCTCCAGTCCTGGGGGGTGACCTTGTCCTGCAGGCGCGAGAGCGACTGGGTCCAGGTGCGCGGCACGATGTCGACGCGGGCGCTGATGAGCTGGCCGACCTTGATCAGGCCGCCCTTCATGCGCACGGCGAGCTGGTAGAACTTCTCAGCGTTCTTGGCGTGCGCCGTCTTCCATTCCTCGCGCGTCGTTTTGCGCCCGAAGTATTTTCTCCGTAGCCAGAACCACAGATATTCGAAATAGATCGGCGCCAGTGTGGAGCTCACTAGAAAGAGCCGCGCGATGCCGTGCCAGAGATACTTGCCTGTCATATAGAAATGCCGCCTGAGAGGGTATGCCGCCGCGCGCTCACGAGCGCTCGGCCAGCCAGTCGACCATCGGAGTCCAGACCAGGCTCGGGGCTTTCGAGCCCTCAACCAGTCCGATGTGTCCGACGGGTACGTATTTCACGGTCATGTCGCGCGAGCTCACCAGTTCGGCCAGCGCCTGCACCGATTCGGGGCTGGCAACCTTGTCGCCGGTGCCCACGAACAGCAGGATGTTGGCCTTCACTTCCGAGAGTTTCACCGTTTTCTCTCCCATGACCAGCTTTTCCTGGCGGAGCTTGTCGTCACGGATGAAGTCGGTGAGGAACTGCAGGAACGCCTCCTGGGGGTAGTCGAAGAAGGCATTGATAAACTCGCCCATGGTCTCCCACGCGGCGACGAATTCGCGGTCGTAATACTTGGTCCACAGGGCGCGGTAGCGGGTCAGCGTTCCCAGGGGTGCCATGGCCATGAAGCCCGCGCGTGTCAGCTCGCCGGGCACGTTGCCGATCTGCCCGATCACCGCACGAAGGGGCGTAATGACAAGGCCGGCGAGGGACGAGAAGGGCAGCATCGTCGAGAAATTGAAAGGCGATCCAAGAACGATGGCATTTTTGACGCCCGATTCCTCTCCGTAGAGGGCGGTGTAGATCATGCTCATGATCCCGCCCATGCTCCAGCCCACCAGGCTCACGCTCTCGGCGCCGGTCACTTCGAGGAGTTTCTGCACCCCGTTGGGGATAAAGTCGGTGACGTAGTCCTCGACGGTGATGTCCTTTTGATCCTCGCCGGGATTGCCGAAGTCGAGCATGTAGGTGTCGAAACCCGCGTCCAGAAAGTGATGGACCATGGAATGGCCCGGGCGCAGGTCAAAAATCACGGGATTGGCCATGAGCGGCGGGATGATGAGGACCGGGGTCTCGTAACGCCGGGGCTCGCGCGAGACGTAGCGCTTGAGGGTCGCATTCTCCCACATGAAGACCGTTTCGGAGAAGGTGCGCACTTGGGGGGTCAGCGGCCCGGCCACAACCCGCTCGACCAGGTGGGTCTGGCGCATCAGCTCGCGCCGAAGCCGCTTTTTCAAGCTCGCACCCAGCCCGCGGGCGGGTGGCATTTCCTGTTGCTCTGTGGCACTCATGGGGGCCTGTCCTGATGGAGTCAGGCTAACCCGCGTGGCCGGGTGGTTCAATCCCGGCCATGGGCAAGCCCGTCTCGGGCGCGAGTGACGCGCCTGCGCGAAGGTAGATACAGCATGGAGCAAGGCGAGAACAAGCTGCGAGCGGTCTACGAAGACTATCTGGCCACCCTCGACGACATTGAGGCCCGTTCATCCCGGGTCGCTCTGGAGCGCTGGGACAAGTTCCTGGAGGGCCGTCCCCCCGAGGAAGTCGACGGCTCGCGCCGCGAGTGGTTCGAGATGGCGCAGGAGGAATCGGGACTCCCGGCCAAACAGGTCAGCGAGATCTCCGAGCGGGTAGGGCGCTTCTATTCCTGGCTCACCCTTGCGCGGCCTGCAGCGCCGCCCTTTGGTGGCGGCGTTGCCAAACCCTCGGTGAGCCGCGATGCGGGGCTCCCCACGCCGCCGCCCTCGCTCGAGGGCGACCCCAAGCTCTGGGTGCAGGGCCCGTCACTGGGACCGCCGCCCACGAGAGTGCATACCCCGATTGCCGCCGAGGGAGAGCACGCCTACGGCGCGGGCGGTCCGGTGCGCAACGTGCGCGCGATCTGGGTGGTGGGTGTCATGCTGGCCTCCTGCCTGCTGGGCATTCTTCCCTACCTGTTCATCGTTACCCCGCTGGCCCGCCTGGAGACGGACTTGAGCGTCTACATCCGCTCGGCCGACAAGCAGGAAATGACCGGACTCTATGCGTGGCTCGTTCCCCACGCCCAGGCAGTGGGGATCGAACTCGATCCGGACGCGGCAAAGGTCAGTTACGAGGCCTCCGAGGCCGCGCGCTTTGGCGTGACGAAGCTGCGCTATGTGAACATTTCCGTGCCCGGCGAACAGGTTCTCTGGGGAATCCGGCGCGAGGTGGAGATCAGCGCGCGGGCACTGAGCGAGTTTGAGGTGGGCGCGCCCAAAGCCCCCGAAATCGAAGCCGTGCCGGAGGTGCAGGCCGCGCCCGCGGCCGCCCCGAAGCTCAGCGACGAGGACGTCAGGGAGCTGCGGGCGCTTCGCGCGCGGATCGATACAGCCATCGCCAACCTGCGCGCCACGGTGGGCAGCGTTCCCACTGCCGCGCAGGCGTTG
>JAGRBM010000485.1 GCA_020434085.1 Chrysiogenia bacterium
ATTTCAGACCGGGGCCGGTGTTAGTTTCGGCGGGTCGGATGGATGGTTCTTGTCTGTTTGGACAGCTCGCTGGGCGTATTCGGCCTGAGGCCGATAGCCCAGCGAGCTGTGTGGTCTTTGGGTATCATAATCTACCCGGAATGCTTCGAGCCTTTTCGCCGCATACTCCATGCTCAGGAAGATTTCCGGATTTAGGAGCTCGTCCGCAGCTTTCCGTTGAACGATTCGACATAGCCGTTCTCGGTCGGCTTGCCGGGACGAATGAAGTCCAGCTTGATCCCGTGACTACATGTCCAGGCGTCGAGCGCCCGGCTGGTGAACTCCGGTCCATTATCCACCGTGATTGCTTTGGGCAGTCTTCCGATTCGCCGGCCCACCTTCCAGCCTTCACGTTTTAACAGCACCGTCAGCCTGCGATAGCCGTAGCGTACGCGCACCGCCGCCAGGTCCCGAAGCCGGACCGTCAAAGCACGTTCGTCGGGACGTTCCTTCGGTCGATATTGGCAACTCGAACGGTTAAGCATCAGCAGCCCGCATCCGCGTCGGAAACTGATGTCGAAGACTTCCGACGCCTTGCGCACCAGCTCGGACCTTCGGGCGGGCTTCAGAGCTTTTTTGAGACGATCTCCTGGAGGATGTGCTTGTCCAGACTCAGGTCGGCCACCAGCTTGCGCAGGCTGCTGTTCTCATCTTCAAGCTGTTTTAATCGGCGCAGCTCCGAAACGCCCATCCCGGCATACCGGCGTTTCCAGCGATGATCAGTCTGCTCGGTCACCCCGATTTCCCGGCAGACTTCGGCGATCTTCCGGCCGCCCTCGACCTGCCTCAGAACGTAGATGATTAGTTCTTCCCGATATCGTTTTCCTTTCCTGCTCATTGGATCGGCTGCCTTTCTTACGATGCCGATCCGAACCTCGCCAGACTATCTCTTGCCCGGTCCAGTTTTTCGGGAGCAGGTCACGAGGGCTGGACGGCGAGTCGGAAGTGAGTGATTCGCCTGTGGGATGTCACTCCCAAGTCCGAAGGCAAATGGATTGACAGGCCGAGCGCACTTTGGAGAGTCGAGTAATCGCCTCATCTTTTACACTGGGTTGGAGCGGTCAACTGCCAGCAAAAGTGTCAGTAACGAGCATGGGCGAGCAGTGACGGAGCAGTAGGCGAAAACCCTTGAGCAGTCTTCAGAATTGGCTATATTTGATCAAAAAATGGCTTTTATGGGTTCGAATCCCTCCCCTTCCGCCATACTTGCCAATACTCGCCTACTACTAGGCCACTACTGGCAACCACTAGCGAATCCGTGTCTGAAATCTTAGGTTGCTACCGGTCCCCGCGGAATGCCCTGAGCATGTCGAGGAGGTTGAAGCGCTTGCTTTCACCAGATTCTCGTCACTGGCAACCAATTATCCGGTGCATACACCGCGCACAATCCGTTTGGTTCACTTCGCATCATTCTCTTCAGTCAACGTCTTGAGGAAGGCAACAAGGGCTTGGCGATCCTCAGGGCTCAGCGGCACTCCACCGTCCAGATGCTTGGCGAGGTTGGGATCCAGCGTCGAACCGCGCTGAACTCCTTCGCTGTAGTGTGCCACCACTTCCTCCAGCGTGGCGAATCGGCCGTCATGCATGTAGGGCGCGGTCAACGCGACGTTGCGCAAGCTCGGCGTGGCGAATTTGCCCGAGTCGGACTCGTTCCCGGTGACGAGAGCACGACCCCAATCAGCATAATCTAAATCGAGCCCGTTGTTGGCAAAGGTCTGACTTTGAAAGAGCGCCCCGCCGTGGCAGTGGAAGCAGTCGGCCCCATACTGTCGTCGTAGGGGATCGTATTCGGTCATGAACAACTCGAATCCGCGCTGCTCTTCTCTGCTCAACTCCACACCGCCGGCCATTGCC
>JAGRBM010000486.1 GCA_020434085.1 Chrysiogenia bacterium
GGCAGCACTACTGCCGGGACGATCTTTTTGCGCGCGAAAGGAGAATTCGAAGAAAAAAATTTTGGAAATTGTAAACACGCCCCGCCCCGGGGAAGAAAAAATCTCGGAAATGGGTAAAGCCGGCAGGCTTCACCCCTTCGCGCTCCCCCGCAGCCTGTCCTGAGTCGATCGAAGGGCCGGGGGAGCTGGCGCCGCAGGCGACTGAAGGGGCCGAATCGAACGGGCAACCCCGCCCCGTGCTACACTTCCCCCACCGGAGGAACCCCGTGAAGCGACTCGTCTTTGCCGCCGCCCTGTTTGCGATGCTCGCCTGCCAGGCGCCCGCCGCGATGACGCGGGAGATCGCCGAGCCGGTACCTGCCCCCGACATCAGCGCCGAGCACTGGATCAATTCCGCGCCGCTCACCCTGGAGGCGCTCCGCGGCAAGGTGGTGCTCGTCGAGTTCTGGACCTTCGCCTGCTGGAACTGCAAGAACGTCGAGCCCCATGTGAAGGGCTGGCACGGGAAATTCGCCGACAAGGGACTCACCATCGTCGGCGTTCACACGCCGGAGTTCGAGCGCGAGAAGGTCATCGAGAACGTGCGCGCCTACGTCAAAAAGAACGCGATCGCCTACCCCATCGCCATCGACAACGACTACGTCATCTGGCGGCGCTTCCACAACCGCTACTGGCCGGCGCTCTACCTGATCGACAAGGAAGGCCGCATTCGCTACACCCATTTCGGCGAGGGCAGCTACGCGCAGACCGAGGCGTGGATCGAGAAGCTGCTCGCCGAAGAGGCGCCCCAAGTGCCCAAGCCTGAAATGGTGAGCGGGCAGAATGAAGCGCCCACACCTGAAGAGACCGAAGAGCCCGCGCCGCGTGAAGAGGAAACAAGCGAGTGAACATCCCGGCAAAAATCTCCGGACGCTATGCCGCCGGCGCCGTCGGCGCGCTGGCCAACTCGGCGGCCGTGTGGCTGCTCGGTGCAGCCGGCGTGCCCGACATGGTGGGCGTTTCCATGGCGCCCGATTTCAGTTGGGGCTGGCTCTATCCGCGCCTCGTATGGGGTGGGCTGTGGGGAATGCTCTTCCTGATTCCGTTTTCGAAGACCATCGGGCTGGGAACCCTGCTGGGCCTGGCGCCCGCGGCGGCCGCGCTGCTCTGGTTTCTGCCCCAGGCGGGCAAGGGCTACCTGGGTCTCGAGCTCGGAACGCTCACGCCGCTCTTCGTGATCTTCTACAACCTGCTGTGGGGCCTGGTCACCGCGTCGTGGCTCAAACTCACCCGCGACTGAGCTATTCCCCGAAACTCCCGTGGCGCCCGGCGCCCTTGGCGAACTTGGTGGCGCCCTTGAGCGTCTCGCCGCTCTGCACGACTTTGAGGCCGTGGTTGAATTCGTTCAGGATCGCATCGCCCAGATCCATCCCGAACTGCTCGTAGGCGCTCTGGCGATCGGCGCGCATGCAGAGCTGCGGGAAGGCGGCGATCTGCGCGGCGAGCTTTTCGGCCTCGACGCGCGCGGCGCCGTCGGGAACGACGCGATTGGCAAGCCCGATTGCCAGCGCCTCGGTCGCGCCCACCGGGCGGCCGGTCAGAATCATGTCCATCGCGCGAGAGAGACCGATGAGCCGGGGAAGCCGCACCGTGCCGCCGTCGATGAGCGGAACGCCCCAGCGGCGGCAGAACACACCGAAGGTCGCGCCCTCCTCCATCACGCGCATGTCGCACCAGAGCGCGAGCTCCAGACCGCCGGCCACCGCATAGCCCGAGACCGCCGCGATCACCGGCTTTGAAAGCAGCATGCGCGAGGGCCCCATCGGCCCGTCGCCGGTCTGCGCCATGCGGTTGCCGCGCCCGTCGGAGATGGCTTTGAGATCCGCGCCCGCGCAGAAGACGCCGCCCTGCCCATGGAGCACGGCAACGCAGGCTTCGTCGTCTTCCTCGAAAGCGCGAAAGGCGTCGGCCAGCTTCTGCGCCGTGGGGCCGTCCACCGCGTTTTTTACTTCTGGACGCGACAGCAGAATCGTCGTGACGGGTCCGTTCTTTTCGATCGTGACACACATGGCAGGCGCTCCTTTGCGGGCAAGTCGCGCTCCAGCGTACGGGCGCCTCCCCGACTTGGCAAGCAACGGCTCGCCATGGATTTCGAGGGGCGCGGCGGACTAGAATGAGGCCACTTCAGCAAACGGGGAAATGCGCGTGAGACTGGCACGGCAAACAGCGACGACGCCCGGCAGGGCACATCCATGAAGAGCCGGGGCTGGTGGCTTCAGAGCTCGGACTTCGGCAAGCACCTGCTGCACGAGTTCTGGCTCCCGCGCGCGCGCCTGCAGGCGCTCTTTTCCCTGGGCGGGGTATTCACCTTTCTCTTCATCGATTTCTACACGGTCTACGGCGCCCACTTCGGCGTGACGCCCCTGCCCGTCTCCGAGATCCTCTTCGCGCGCTTCTGGCTGCTGTTGGCCACGCTGGTCTACGTCGCCATCACCTGGCGCGCGAAGGAAGCCAAGTATTCGCTGGAGCTCTACGTGATGGCGTTCACCGCCGTTTACAGCGGCGTGTGGGACTGGGGCTCGTACTACCTGGGTTATAACTCGAACACGCTGCACCTGATGGGCTTTCTCACCATCATGGTGACCTCGACCTTCGTGCTTCCGCTACTGCGCGCCCACCGGATCGTCGCGATTTCCGCCGCCCTGCTCATTCACGTGATTCTCGATTACTCGATGGAGTCGGTCTTCTCAGGGCTCGACCAGATCTTCATGTGGGGCGGGCTTGCCGGCGCGGGCGGTTTCATCCTCTCGGCCGCGGAGCTGGCCTCCCAGCCGCTGCGAATCCAGTACGAGTCGCAGGAACAGATGAGCAACCTGCTTGAGCGGCTCCGCTCTTCAAACCAGCGAACCGGCGCCGCCGCCGAGCGGCTGGCCGAAGCGGTCGCCCAGGTCTCCCGGGCGACGACGACCCTTTCGAGCAAGTCCGAAAACGCCAGCCGCGAGGCGCGCGAAATCTCCGCCGGCGTTGAAGAAGTCTCGGCCACCGCCAATGCCATTGCCGAACGCGCGCGCCAGAGCTTCGAGGAACTCGAACGGGTCTCGACCTACTCCGGCGAGGTCGACGGCGTGATGAGCAAGACCGTTGGCAACATCGAAGCGGTTCAGCAGGCAGTTGAAGATTCCCAAAACAATTTCCGGAGCATGGAAAACTGGGGCGGTCGCATTCTGGATTTCATCGACACGATTCGAGAGATCGCCGCCCAGACCAACATGCTGGCCCTCAATGCCAGCATCGAGGCCGCCCGCGCGGGCGATCAGGGTCGCGGCTTTGCCGTCGTCGCAGACGAAGTGCGCACCCTGGCGGAGGATTCGGGCAGCAAGGCCTCGGGCGTGGGCGACACAATGGACGGCTTCCGCCGCGACATGGACGCGCTGATGCTGGGGCTCGCGGAAATCTCCGAGACGGTCGTGGGTTTTCAGGCGGTGTTTCGCGAAAGCCGCGCCTCACTCGATCGTATTCGAGACTCGGTGGAGCGCCTGGGAGTGACAAGCCGCGACAACGTGCGCGAAGCAGCCGAACAGGCGCGCGCCCTCGAGCACATCACCTCGGCCGCGGCGGAGGTCAACGACCTCGTCTACTCCAACGCGCAGGCCAGTGAAGAGCTGGCCGCCACGGCGCAGGAACTGGGCGAGCTGGCCGGCGACCTGCGTCGCATCATCGAAACCTGAATTACTCGGGATCCTGATCGCGGCGTTTTCGAATCCGCGGCACCCGTGGAAGACGGCGCCGGGCGCCCTCGCCCACGTCCGCTTCCTCAATCGTCAGCACCTGCAGGGATCGCAGCACCGCATCGACCCGGCCCTTCACATCGCCGGGCTCCACTTCCGCATGCTCGCTGCGCCAGGTCTCCACGAAACTGCGCACCCGCGTCACCGTCTCGTGGGCGCCGCTCTCGCGGTAAATGGCATCGACCTGGCGCCGCGCAATGCCTGGTGCGTGGTCGCTGAGCAGCCCCTCGCGAATGAGCCGTCGCACCCGGGCCGCCGCTTCATCGGTGCGCCCTTCGGCAATGAGCCGGCGCGTCGTGTGCAGCTCGCGCTCGGTGAAGTAACGCACGATCCGCCGCCGGTAGAGCGCAATGATCCCCGTCGCGACAGCCGCGCCGAGCACGAAGCCCACACACAGCTCAATCCACGCGATGTCGGCGAGCGAGTCCATTACATTCTCCATGCCGGGCAACTGTCGCAATTCTAGTCATTTACCCGCCGACTTCGTAGTGGTTATCATCAGATTATCTCGAATCAGCATGGGGAGCTGGAACATGACACGACACGGGACAATTGTGCGCGCGGCGAGGCTGGGGCTGCTGGCCGCCGCGTATTTCCTGCTTGCAGCCGGCAACGCACTGGCAAGCGAAGACGGCAGCCGGGTGAACCTGGAGTTCGGCCCGGCCTTTACGGCTTTCATCGGCGGAAACGCCGAGGAAACCGGCGCGGGCTTTGCCGGCTCGTTTTCGTATCTGAAAGGGCTCGATGATTTTGCTGCTGTGGGTTTTCGCGTCGCCTACAGCCAGAGCTACTACACAAAGATTCTCGACACGCCGGGGCAGGAGCTGCGCGCGCGGATGATCTCCGGCGGCGTGGAGGGAGAGCTGCGCGATGAGGATTGGCCGGGGGTGTTCTTCGTCTACTCCACCTGGGGTGCCATCTCGGTAAAGGCCGACACCTACGACCTCGTTCTCAACCCGGTTCGCTACAACCAGACGGACTTCTACAGCGACCTGGGCGGGGGATTTCGTTTCTTCCTGATCGAGCATGTCACCCTGGGACTCGATGCCAACATCGGAGCAACATGGGGCAAGACCGCGGACCTGGCCGAGTGGCACTTCCGGCTGGGCGCCATGATCGGGGGGAGGTACTGAGCCATGAAGAACTTCCGTTTCCAAAACATCCGCAAGTTGTTTGTGATCGTTCCCCTTCTTGCCTGCGTGCTACTCGGCGCCTGCGACGAGCTGGGTGAGGCGACTTGCAGCTTCTTCACGGGCGATTGTTCGGATCCTCCGATCAACGGCCTCAGCGCAAGCAAGGCCTACGAGGTCGTGGACGCCGAGTACAACCTGCTGACCGACCAGGTAATCGCCACCACGCTGCCGGCACCGCTTCCGGTGGAGGAACGGGCCAACGGCCCCTTCTATCTCGTTTCAGTCAATCCCGTTAACCAGGCAGAGAGGAAACTCGAACTCAGCGGAATCGGACTGTATGTGTCCATCGGTCCCGGCGGAATGGACGCCGCCGTCGTCCTGGGGGATCTGGGTAGCTATGAGTCAGGCTCCGGCGCCACCGCCCAGCTCGTATACGTCGATCTCGAAGACATGGCGGTTGTGGACACCTACCCGGTCACCGGCGTGAATGCGTCGAATGTTGCCGATGTCGTCCTCGATGGCGATGGATACGCGCATGTATTTTCCAACGATCGCGTCTTCTCCGTGGATCTGATGACCGGCGCGGTAACGCAGGGGGAAACGGGGCTCTCGTATGCGAAAGCCAAACTTGCCGCCGATGGCGACGGCCTGATCGTCATTGCGGGCGGAACGCTGCAGCGCCTCGACATTACAAGCGGCGTGGCCATGCACGAGATGGACAGCCCCTCGGGAAGAGATCTCACCGGGTGCGGGCCCTACAATCGCGGCGACCCAGATCCCCAGGAACTGCTGGCCCTCTCGAACGACGGTTCAAGGATCATCACCCCATGCGGGGATGTTTTCAGTGCCTCCAGTCTGAGTTACCTGGAAACCATCAATTACCCGGAAATCTATCCCGAGGATTGGGACGACCACCTGATTCACATGGCCGCCTATGACGACGTGAGCGAAATCGCCGGGCTCTCATTCGTCGTTGTCGGGGGGCTCTACGATCAACCGGTGGTCGGGTTCTTCAATCCTGACAACGGCGAGCTCAACGATGCATTGTTACCCTTGCGACCGGGGCATTCGAATCAGGGGAGGTTCCTGTTCTTCAGTTCCGACGGAAAACGAATCGTGACTGTGATTCTGGCGGGGGTGTACCCCTTCCCCGGACCGAGCATGCGATATACGCAGTTCGCGTCCTATCCGGTTCCCAATTAATTCGGGAAAGATCTCAGGCCCGGAGTTTAACGACCTTGCCGTCGGGGGTCTGGGTGATCTGGCCTTCGAGGAAGTGGCCCTGCAGGTTGGCCACGGTGCCAAGGCCCGTGCAGAAGAGCGTGATGCGGAGCGCCTCACGCAGGGTGTCGATGACTTCGATGACGGCTTCGACGCTTTCCAGTCCGGCCTGAAGGAAGCCGCCGGCGATGGAAGCCAGGTCCGCGCCAAGCGCAATGGCCTTTGCAGCGGCGAGGCCGTCGCGAATGCCGCCCGAGGCGATGAGGGGGCAGGTGCGCGAGATCTCACGCACACTGAGCAACGACTCGGCCACGTCGTGGCCCCAGTCGGCAAAGAGTTCCGAGAGTGCGCGGGTTTGCGCGTTCTCGCTGATCATTCCCTCGACTTTGGCCCAGCTCGTGCCGCCCACGCCGCCGACATCGATGCCGGTGACACCCGCGTTGAGCAGGGCGTGCGCCATCTGCGAGGAAATACCCGAAGAAACTTCACGCGCGAAGACCGGCACGTCCAGCTCGCGGCAGACGCGCTCGACCTTGCGAAGCAGCCCCGAAAAATCGGTATCGCCCCCGTCCTGCAGGACTTCCTGAAGGGGGTTGAGATGCAGGAACAGGGCGTCGGCCTCGATCATCTTGACCGCTTCGGTGCATTCGGAGACGCCCATGCCCTTGTTGAGCTGGACGGCGCCGAGGTTCGCGAACAGGACCGCATCGGGGGCCAGGCGACGGATCTCAAAGGTCCGGCGCAGCTCTTCGTGCTCCAGGGCCGCGCGCTGGGAGCCCACGCCCATGACGATCCGGCGTTCCTGGGCCGCGCGGGCCAGATTTTCATTGATGGTTGCGGCCGCCTGGGTCCCACCGGTCATCGGCGAAATCATCAGCGGCGCCCAGAGGTCTTTTCCAAGGAAGCGGGTGGAGGTCTCCACCTTGGCGTAGTCGAGCTCCGGCAGGGCCTGGTGATCGAAGCGATAGCGGTCCAGGCCGTTACTACGGCCCGAGCGCGATTGCTCCGACAGGCAGGCCTCGATGTGCAGGGCCTTGCGATTGGCGATGCCGGGAGTGTCACTCAAAATACAAATCCGCCTGATTTCAGCAAGTTACGGTTCTAAACCGAGCAGCCCGAAGGTACCTGACTGGTCAGTTAGGTTCGGGACTCTACCAAACCACCCCCGGGTGGTCAATGGCGTTTCCCCCCGGAATTTTTGGGCTCAAATCGGGCCCTTTTCAGTGGTGGGGAGTGCCGCGCCCCGTGGCAAAGGCATCCGGCCCCGAGTGCCGGCTAGCCCAGCGCCCGGACGCTCCCACGTTCCCGGCTCGGCCGGGCCGGGCCGGTGCCGCCCGGGGCGAGCCCACGGCCCCGGATTCCGCCAAATTCCCGGGGCTTCGGCTTGCAATGCCGGTGGGCGATCAAGCATTGTTTCGACACGCACCGGAGCGCAAAGGCACAAACAGCACTCCGGCGGCACATTGGGATGGGGCATCGGTCGACTGACCGATCAACAAAAACACTTCCACGGAAACAATTCCTAAAAAAACCAAGAGAAAATGAGCGACGAGACCAAGAACCGTATTCGCAGAGACGCACTGGCCTACCACCGCGAAGGCCAGCCCGGAAAAATCGAAGTCAACGCCACCAAGCCCTGCGCCACGCAGCGCGACCTTTCGATGGCGTACACCCCCGGCGTTGCCGAACCCTGCCGCGAGATCGAGAAAGATCCCGAGGCCGCCTACGAGTATACCGCCAAGGGGAACCTCGTCGCTGTCATCAGCAACGGCACCGCGGTACTCGGCCTTGGTGACATCGGCGCGCTCGCCGGCAAGCCCGTCATGGAGGGCAAGGGCGTTCTCTTCAAGCGCTTCGCCGGCATCGATGTCTTCGACATCGAGATCAACGAAAAAGATCCCGACAAGATCATCGAGATCGTCAAAGCCCTTGAGCCCACCTTCGGCGGCATCAACCTCGAAGACATCAAGGCACCCGAGTGCTTCAAGATCGAGAAAGAGCTGATCGAGAAGATGGACATTCCCGTCTTCCACGACGATCAGCATGGCACGGCCATCATCTCCGCCGCGGGCTTCCTCAACGCACTTGAGATCGCCGGCAAGGAAATCGACAAGGTCAAAATCGTGTTCTCCGGCGCGGGCGCGGCGGCACTTGCCATCTGCGAGCTCTACACCGCACTGGGCGTTCGCCGCCAGAACATGATGCTCGTCGACTCGGTGGGCGTCATCTACAAGGGCCGCGAAGAGCGCATGAACGAGTACAAGGAGAAGTGGGCGTCCGATACCTCGGCGCGCACCCTGGCCGATGCCATGGAAGGCGCCGATGCCTTCGTCGGTGTCTCGGCTGCCGACCTCGTCACCAAGGACATGCTGCGCTCCATGGCCAAGGACCCGATCGTCTTTGCCATGGCGAATCCCGATCCCGAGATTCCCTACCCAGACATGATCGCGGCGCGTGACGATGTCATCGCCGCCACCGGTCGCAGCGACTATCCCAACCAGGTCAACAACGTCCTGGGCTTCCCGTTCATTTTCCGCGGCGCCCTCGACACGCGCGCCCGCGGCATCACGCTGGGCATGAAGATCGCGGCCGTAAAGGCGCTTGCCGAACTGGCGCGCGAAGAAGTTCCCGACAGCGTGCTCAAGGCCTACTCGCTCAAGTCGCTCAAGTTCGGTCGCGACTACCTGATTCCCAAGCCGGTCGATCCGCGCGTGCTTCTTCGCGTGGCCCCCGCCGTGGCGCAGGCCGCGACCGAAGAGGGCGTCGCCCGCAAGCCGGTCACCGACATCGAGGCCTACCGGGAACAGCTCAAGCGCTTCATCGACCGCACCAGCGAGGCCATTCGCCCGATCATCCACCGCGCCAAGCAGGCGCGCGAGCGTATCGTCTTCCCCGAGGGCGACAACCCGCGCATTCTGGCCGCGGTGCAGCGCCTCGTTGACGAAGGCATCTGCAAGCCCATCCTGCTCGGCCCCGAGGGGATGGTGAACAACGAGCTCAAGCGCCTGGACATCGATCCGGCCGACGTCGAGATCATCAACCCGCGCACCAGCAGCCGGGTTCCCGACTACGTGAAGGATCTGTGCGAGGCACGCTCGCGCAAGGGCATGATCGAATCCGAGGCATTTCGCTGGATGCGCCGGCGCGCCTATTACGGCGCCATGA
>JAGRBM010000487.1 GCA_020434085.1 Chrysiogenia bacterium
AGTAGTCGGTCCCCACCTCGAAACCGGTCGCAAAGATCAGACAGTCGAGCTCGTATTCCTTGCCGTTCGCCACGACGCCTTCTTCGGTGATGCGCTCGACCCCCTTGCCATCGGTGTCCACGAGTTCCACATTCGGTCGGTTGAAGGTATCGAGATACTCATCGTGGAAGCATGGGCGCTTGCAGAACTGGCGATACCAGGGTTTGAGCGCATCAGCAGTTTTGGGATCCTGAACTACATGCTCAACCCTGGAGCGAATCTGGTTCATTTTCTGAAAATCTGCAATTTCGAATTTGCTCTCAAGGCTCGCTTTCCTCAGAGCGCCAGCGTTTCGGCTCTTCATCATCTTCATCAAATTGCCGACAATCTCTGTCCACCCGTCGTGAACCAAATCCTCGGTAACCATTGCGCCCGAGGTCAGCGCAGTGAAGTTCCGGATCCGCTCCTTCTGCCAGCCGGGCTTGAGGCTGCTCGCCCACTCGGGGTCGGTCGGCCGATCGTCGCGAACGTCGATGGAAGAGGGCGTCCGCTGGAACACGTACAGTTGCTTTGCCGCAGCTCCAAGATGAGGCACGCATTGAACAGCCGTTGCACCAGTGCCGATGATGCCAACCTGCTTGTCGGAAAGCTTTTCAAGGTTCCCCTCTGAACTGCCCCCCGTATAGGCGTAATCCCAGCGGCTCGTATGGAAGGTGTGGCCTTTAAAAGCGTCGATACCAGGAATCCCAGGAAGTTTCGGGCGGTTGAGCGGCCCGTTGGCCATGCAAACAAAGCGCGCCTTCATGCGGTCCCCGCGATTTGTAGAAACCAGCCACTTGCGCTCCTCATCATCCCATTCAACCCCAGTGACCTCGGTCTGAAAGCAGGCGTTTGCGTACAGATCGAACTTCTCACCGATCAGTTTGCTGTGCGCAAGGATTTCCGGTGCCCGGGCATACTTGCGACTCGGCATGGTTCCGAGTTCTTCCAGGAGCGGCAGATAGATGTAGGACTCCACATCACAGGCGGCACCGGGATAGCGGTTCCAATACCAAGTGCCTCCAAAATCGCCGCCCTTTTCAACGATTCGGACGCCCTTGACACCAGCCTCGCGCAATCGGGCGCCAAGGATAAGACCACCGAATCCACCGCCGATTACAATTACGTCGACTTCGTCCGTTAGCGGTTCACGTTCGATGATCTGCTCAACATAGGGATCATCGACGTACTTCGAAAAATCTCCTGTGACCTCGACATACTGCTCGTTTCCGTCCTCACGCAGGCGCTTGTCGCGCTCCTGGCGGTACTTCTCGCGCAGCGTGTCTGGATCGAAGCCCAGGACATCTACCAGTTCTTCCTTCATCGAATCCGACATATTACTCACTTCTCAATTCAGGCACGATTGGCTCGCAGCCCCCTACCCTGACACCCACAAACTGCGTCATATCTGTGCCCGCATCATAGGCCGCGTGCCACTTGTTCGCCCAGCGCGGCAATGCGGCCCTCTTCGGGTTGTGCCAGGGGGTCTGACTCAAGAGTAGGTTAAAGAGCATTCTGTATTTTTGCCAGCTGGGAATTCCCGCCCATGCCTCGGATAGGCGCGCGCGCGCCATCTCTTCAGGCACTACCCGCACAAACTCACGGATCATCAAGCCGCTGAGCCCTCTCATATAGAGGAGCGACTGCGGTAGGATCTCAAGCAGACGAAAACGATTGCCGTAAATGTGTTGGTAGACATTCAGGGCTGAGCTTCGATGCTCAATTTCTTCACAGAAATGCCAGAGGAGAGCGGACGCAACACGGGCATCTCCCCCATGCATCAGACTCCTGCGGTTGTCGATGATGTATCTGAAAGTCGGCGTAAACGTGGACTCCAGCGCCGCACCCATCGCGACATTCAGCTCCAGGGGTTTCTCATCGAGAAGTTTGCAGTAGTAATCGATCACCTTCTCCTGGGTCTGCGCAAATTCCGGATACTGGACAATGAGTTCCTTGCAATGATTGGCGTGCACTGCCGAGTGAATGGCCTCCTGCTTGATGAACAGCTCGCACTCTTCGCGCACAGCGGGGTCCCGAATCAGATCCTGCGCCTGACGGAATGCCAGACAAAGCCAGCGTTCAAAACCGACAGCCCCGAAGGACACCAAGTTTCCGATGATGGAGAATGCTGGATTCTCCGGATTCCAGATGAACTCCACATCTTTGAACTCAAATGGTATTCGCCGCACTCTCAGATTGCTCATTGCCATTACTCTCCCATGATTGATTACTCGCGGTTCAGCACTTCAGGTCTCGAAAACAAACTCGAATTTCGTTTGCCAGGATCTGTGGCTGCTCCATCGCAGCAAAGTGTCCGCCGGCGTCTACTTCGTTCCAGTAGATGAGATTCGTGAATCGGCTCTCGACCCAGCGGCGCGAGGGCACAAAAATTTCCTTTGGAAAGATCGTGCAGCCCACCGGTTCATGAACCGCGCTTGTGTCCATACTCAACGCACTTTCCCAGTAGAGGCGGGCCGACGAAACGCCCGAAGCCGTCAGCCAGTACATCATCACATTG
>JAGRBM010000488.1 GCA_020434085.1 Chrysiogenia bacterium
AGAAGCAACGCGCCCTGGGCGCAGCGCACCCGCACGCTCATCGATCTCATCATTCCCAACGCGAGTGCTTACCGTGAGCAGTTCATCGAGCCGGGCGGCTGGATCGATCGCGCCGCGACCTTCGATTACTCGGATTCCATCGAGGAAAACCCCGACTTTCCGCCAGAGTTCACGAGCTTCGTCCACTTCATGAACTACTGCGCCGACGCCTTTCCCCGCAGCGTTGGCGAGGTCCCCCTCACGCGGCTTCCCGCTCACGTCCTGCGCGTGCTCACCCGCATGCCGCGCGAGGGCGTCTCCCGCGGCACCTGGTGGAAGACCCGGCCCGAGTTTGCCTCGCATCTCGACCAATGAGGGCCCTGGGCCCGCTTTGACCCCCGGAGCCCCCCGCGCTAAATGGCTCTCGCGCCGCCCGACACACCGGGGGCATCCATCCAGGGGGAGTCCATGAGCGAGAAAATCACCCGCGCACTGCTGTCTGTTTCCGACAAAGAAGGCATCATCGAGCTTGGCAAGTTTCTGGCAGGGCAGGGCGTCGAGATCCTCTCCACCGGCGGCACGGCCCACAAGCTCACTGAGGCCGGCGTGCCGGTGATCGAGGTCTCCGACTACACCGGCTTTCCCGAGATGATGGACGGGCGGGTCAAAACCCTCCACCCGAAGATCCACGGCGGCCTGCTGGCCCTTCGCAACAATCCCTCCCACGTGGAGGCGATGAACGCCCACAACATCGGCGGCATCGATCTTGTGGTGGTGAACCTGTATCCCTTTGAAGAAACCATCGCCAAAGAGGGCTGCGCGTTTGAGGATGCCATCGAGAACATCGACATCGGCGGTCCCACGATGCTTCGCTCGGCGGCCAAGAACCACGCCCACGTGACCGTGGTGGTGGAGCCCGGCGACTACGGGCGCCTGATGGATGAGATGAAGAGCGGCTCGACCACCGCCCAGTTCCGTTTCGAGTGCGCGTGCAAGGTGTTCTCCCACACCGCCGCCTACGACTCGGCGATCTCGAACTACCTGACCGCCCGAGAGAGCGCAGACGCAGAGCCCGCACAATTCCCCGGGGCGCTCAACCTCAACTTCGTCAAGAAGCAGGACCTGCGCTACGGCGAGAATCCGCACCAAAATGGCGCCTTCTACGTTGAGCGCGCGCCCAGCGAGCCGTCGATCGCGCTGGCAAAGCAGCTCCACGGCAAGGAACTCTCCTACAACAACATTCTCGACACCAATGCAGCGCTCGAACTCGTCAAGGAGTTTGCCGAAACGGCTGCCATCGTGGTCAAGCACACCAACCCCTGCGGTGCCGCGCTGGGCAGCTCGATTTCCGAAGCCTACGAAAAAGCCCGCGCCACTGACCCGGTCAGCGCCTTTGGCGGAATCGTGGCATTGAACCGCCGGGTGGACATGGCGACGGCCGACCTGCTGGCCGAAACCTTTCTCGAAGTGGTGATCGCGCCTTCCTATGAAAAGGACGCGCTGGCCAAGTTGCAGGAGAAGAAGAACATCCGCCTGCTGGAGCTTCCCTTCGAGGGCGGCGCCTACAGCGAGCTGCCCAAGGGCACGGCCGGCTGGGAGCTGCGCCGCGTCGTGGGCGGCCTGCTGGTGCAGGAACTCGACCGCGGTGACGCGCCGCAATCCGACTGGAAAGTCGTAACGAAACGCGCGCCCAGCGAGGAAGAGATGCGCGCGCTGGCGTTCGCCTGGACCTGCGGCAAGCACGTCAAGAGCAACGCCATCGTCTATGCCCGCGAGGGGCAGCTCGTCGGCGTGGGCGCCGGGCAGATGAGCCGCGTGGATTCGGCGCGCGTGGGCGTAGAAAAAGCCCAGCTTCCCATCAAGGGAACGGTGGTGGCCTCGGATGCCTTCTTCCCGTTCCGCGACGGACTCGATCAGCTCGCCGAGGCCGGCGCTGTGGCTGTCATCCAGCCCGGCGGCAGCGTGCGCGATGAGGAAGTCATCGCCGCCGCCGACGAACACGGCATGGCGATGGTCTTTACCGGGTACCGCCACTTCCGCCACTGAGATAGCGAAGCACCGATCAGCGCTTCCCCCGAGTCTGGGGAAGCTGCCCGAAGGGCGGAAGGGGGCGTTCGTTCCCAGGCGACTCTCCCCCTCAGTCCGGCTTTGCCGGACAGCTCCCCCGGCGACGGGGGAGCGCAACACGGATGGGCTTTCACATGAGCGAGGACATGGGGATCATCCACGAGTATCACCTGGCGGAAATGCCCAAACGCCGGTTGCTCGATCTCTATCGCAAGGGCGCCAAGCTCTACAAGATCTGCGAAAATCCAGAGTGCGTTGCCTACGAGCAATACACTCCCATCACCTCCGAAGAAGACTTCATGACCTACTGCCTGCAGTGCGCCCGGAAGGTGCTTCGCTACGGCGTCGACTACCAGCCCTGAACGTCCCTCTGGCTTGCCCCGCATCGGATTGCTCCAGAAGGCAATCCATGGTTGCGTCAGCAGGCAAATGGGAATATATCGCCCTCCCAGTTGTTGCGAATTTGTAACGGCAGCCTTGTCATCACAGCCGGGAGCCATAACTCGTGATCAAAGAACTGGTGTTCTTCGTCCTGGGCGGTCTGGGACTCTTCCTTTACGGAATGAAACTCCTCTCCGAGGGCCTCCAGGTGATGGCGGGCGACCGGCTCCGGCGCATCATCAGCGCGGTGACCGACAACCGCGTGCTGGGGGTGGGCACCGGCCTGCTGGTGACCATGATCGTCCAGTCCTCTTCGGTGACGACGGTGATGGTGGTCAGCTTCGTCAACGCCGGCGTGATGGAGCTCATGCAGGCGGCCAGCGTTGTGCTGGGCGCCAACATTGGCACGACGATCACGGGCTGGATCCTCGTTCTCAAGATTCACAAATACGCGCTTCCCATCCTGGGGCTCGGCACCTTTGCGCACCTGTTCGGCCGCAGCGACAAGCTGCGCTACGCAGGCCAGCTCGCCATGGGCTTTGGTCTCATATTCTTCGGGCTCTCACTGATGAAGGACGGATTCTCGCCGCTCAAGGACCATCCGGGCTTTGCCGAGATGATGCACCAGTTCGGCGCCGAGACGACCATTCGCCTGCTCATGAGCGTGATGGTCGGCGCCGTGCTCACCATGATCGTGCAGAGCTCGAGCGCCATGCTTGGCGTGACGATCGCCATGGCCAGCGTGGGGCTCATCGATTTCGAAGGGGCCGCAGCCCTGATCCTGGGCGAGAACATCGGCACCACAATTACCGCCCAGCTCGCCGCCATTGGCGCCACCACCAATGCCCGCCGCGCAGCCATGTTCCACAGCCTGGTCAACGTATTCGGCGTGGGGGTGATGGTACTGCTCTTCCCACTGTGGATTCACGCCGTGGACGCAATCATTCCAGGCCCGGCGGGTTTCGTGGACGCCGCCGGGGAGCGCCCGAACATCACGGCGCACATTTCGATGGCGCACAGTTCCTTCAATGTCGTGATGGTACTGGTGGCACTGCCGCTGCTGGGCTGGCTGGTGCGCGGCGTGGAACGCATCGTTCCCGAATCGAAGAAGGTTCACACGAGCCTCAAATTCCTGCACACTAGCATGATCGAAGCTCCTGCGCTGGCCATCGAGCAGGGGCGCCAGGAAGTCTTCCACATGGCCGAGATCGTCAAGGAAATGCTGGAAAAGACCGCCGCCTACTACGTCGACATGCGCAACCCGAACATGGCAGAGCGCGACCGCGTGCTTCGGCTCGAGAAAATCACCGATGTCATTCAGCACGAGATCACCGTCTTCATGGCGCGCGTTGCCGAGGCCCAGATGACCACGGCGCAGAGCGACGAGATCCGGGCCATCGTGCGCGAGGCCGACGAGCTCGAGAGCATTGCCGATTACTGCGAGCGGTTGGTGGGCTATCGCTCGCGCGCGCTCAAGGACGGGGTCGAATTCTCCGACGCCGCGCTGGCGGACATCCAGACCCACCTGAAGGCGGTCACGGACTTCTACGAGGCCATCATCGCCCACGAGCGGGCCGAGGACAGCGCCTGGATGCCCGAGATCCAGACCGAGGGGGACCGCCTCAAAGAGCTGGCCGACCGGATCCGCGACGCCCACCTGGAGCGTGCCGGGCGCAATGAGTGCAATCCCACCGCCGGAATCGTCTTCAGCGACGCGATCGTGGCCCTGCGGCGTATCCGCAATCACTCCTACAACCTCGCCGAGGCCTTCGTCGGGCAGAAGTAGCCCTTTGCCCTCCTTCGAGGATCCCACCGTTGCCACCGGCCGGGCCGGGTGGTAGAAAATACCAGTGAAAACAGCCCGTTGAGGCATCCGGGAATTCCCGGGCGCTTCCGGCCCCACGCCGGCAATTGCCGTCGCGGCCCGGGCAGGGAATTTCTGGAGAGTAAATGTCACCAGCACTCATTGCTGTTCTCGTTCTGGTCGCGATCATTGTCCTGTTCTTCGTCCTCAAGGGCGGGGGCGGAAGTCATTACGAGAAGATGTCGCCCGAGGAACTGGGCAAGGTGGCTGCCGAGCAGGCCGAGGCCTACAGGGCCCAGCACAAGCAGAGCACCGGTGAAGAGCTCGCGTTCGAGCGGGCCAGCCTGCCCAGGCTCGACGCCGTTCTTGAGAAGAATTACACCCAGAACATGCTCGATCAGAAAACCATCGAGCACATGGGCATGTTCCTTGGAGAGACCATGCGCCACGAATTCGGCGGCACCTGGCGCTACAATGACGGCTTCGGTGAGCTGTGCCTGGCCATGACCGACGAGGGCTTCATCTTCCCGGTCAGCCAGATCAAGCGCGCGCTCGATCACAAGGAAGCCGGGCAACTGGCTTCCTACGCCGACTCGATTGCCGAGCGGCACGAGGACGCCTGAGCGGCCCGGCCCGGGGCGGAGAAACCAATGGACCCGCGACTTGAAAACAGAACGATCGTGCTCGGCATCTCGGGCGGGATTGCCTGTTACAAGGCGTGCGAGCTGGTGCGGCGCCTCACTCAGGCCGGCGCGCAGGTGCGCGTTGCAATGACGGCCTCCGCCCGGCAGTTCGTCCAGCCCATGACCCTGCAGACGCTTTCCATGAATCCGGTGGCGACCGAGCTCTTTGATCTCACGCAGGAGAGCGAGATCGGGCACATCAACCTTGCGCGCGCGGCCGACGCGCTGGTCATTGCGCCGGCCACGGCGAACATCATGGCCAAGCTCGCCCACGGCATTGCCGACGATGTGCTCACCACGGTGGCGCTGGCCTGCACGGCGCCGCTGGTGATTGCGCCGGCGATGAACGTGCAGATGTGGCGCCACGTAGCGACGCAGACCAATCTCAAGACGCTTCGCGAACGCGGCGCCCACATCGTCGATCCCGGCGCGGGCGACCTTGCCTGCGGCGAAGTGGGCGAGGGGCGCCTTGCCGAAACCGAGCAGATCATCGAGGCCATCGCCGCCTCGCTCACCCCGCGCTCGCTCCAGGGCGTCCGCTTCCTGATTACGGCGGGTCCCACGCGCGAGCCCGTCGATCCGGTGCGCTACCTGACCAATCGCTCCAGCGGGAAGATGGGCTACGCTCTCGCGCGTGCGGCCCAGCGCCGCGGCGCGCAGGTTACCCTGGTGAGCGGCCCGGTCAGCCTTGCACCCCCGGCGGGGATGAAGCTCATCAAGGTCGAGACCGCGCGGGAGATGCATGATGCCGTGATGGGCGAGCTCGACAATTCCGACGTCATCATCAAATCGGCGGCCGTGGCGGATTTTGCCGTGGCGGGCGCCTCCGAGAAAAAGCTCAAGCGGCGCGAGACCCAGCCGACCATCGAGCTCACTCCCAATCCCGATATTCTGGCGGCCGTCGGCAAGAAGAAGGGCCAGCGCGTGCTGGTCGGTTTTGCCGCCGAGACCCATGACCTCAAGAAATACGCCCGCGAGAAGCTGCGCGAAAAGAACGCCGACCTCTTCGTTGCCAATGACGTGGCGCGCGCCGATGCGGGATTCGATGTCGATACCAACCAGGTGGAACTCTTCTTTGCCGACGGGCGCGAAGAGTCAACCGGGCTTCTGAGCAAGGACCAGGTGGCAGAGCGCGTGCTCGATGCGGTGGAATCGCTCCTTCCGGAGATCCATCGCCGCAGCAACGAGATGCCGGCCTGAGAGGGGCTCTGACTGCGGGAGGGACTTCGCGTGAAGTCCGGGCGCCCGCATGTCTTGGGGACCAGGGGGGACGCGCGTGAGCGAGGACATTGCAGCCCTGCGCAGGGAGATCGGCCGCATTCGCGGATCCATCGCCCATCTGCGTGCCATGGGAATCGACTACGTGCGCCGCGGCCATCCGGCTACGCCGGTTTCTGCTGAGAAGGTTGCGCCTGCCACCGTTCAGGAAGCCGCGCCGGTTGCCGCTGAACCCGCTGCGCCCCCGGCAAAGCCCGCGAAGAAGTCTGCCACCAAAGCGCCAAAAGCCCCCGAAGCACCCGCGCCGGTTGCGGCTGCTGCTGCCGGCGAGAGCCTCGACGACATTCGCGCCGACATCGGCGATTGCACCCGTTGCAAGCTTCATACGACGCGCACCCAGATCGTCTTTCACGACGGCGGCATGGGCGCGCGCGTGGCCTTTGTGGGCGAGGGGCCCGGCAAGGACGAGGACCTCCAGGGTGTGCCCTTCGTCGGCCGTGCGGGCAAGCTGCTCACCGACATCATTGAAAAAGGCATGGGGATCCCCCGGGCGGAGGTCTACATCTGCAACGTGGTAAAATGCCGCCCCACCGAGAACCTGGCCTTCACCAAGGACCGCGCCCCCGAACCCGACGAGGTCGAGGCCTGCAGCGGCTTTTTGAAGCGACAGCTCCGTGTGGTCAGACCCGAGGTCATTGTCACGCTGGGCAACCCGGCGACGAAGTTTCTGCTCGATACCAAAGAGGGAATCACGCGGCTGCGCGGCTCCTGGCACAAGTGGGAGGGCATTGACGTAATGCCGACCTTCCACCCCGCCTACGTGCTGCGCAACCCGCCATCCAAGCGCGAGGTCTGGGCTGACATCCAGCTCGTGATGGACAAGCTGGGCATCGAACGCCCGGCGCGTTGATGAGGGAAATAGGGAGAAGGTTATGAGGTTTCTGAGGCTCTCGGGATTCAAAATTGGCATGCTGCTGACGGCGATGATCCTGTTCGTCTACGTGGTCGATCAGGTGCAGGATCATCCGCTCGCGTCTTTCTTTCGTCAGGTCGAGCTCAAGGCCTACGACTATCGTTTCAAGCTGCGCGGCCAGCGAAACCCCGGCGAGGACGTGGTGATTCTGGCCATCGATGAGAAAAGCATCGAGGAACTCGGACGCTTCCCCTGGGCCCGGCGCGTGTTCGCAAAGGCAGTCGACAACCTGCGCAAGGACGGGGTGGCGGTGGTCGCCAACGATATCGTTTTCAGCGAGCCAGATCCCGCCGACGGCGATCTCGAGAAAATCTGGGCGCTGGCCAAGAAATACCAGACCACAGGACTTCGCAGCCCGGAGGTCCTGCCTTCGAACTACGACGATGCCTTCAGTGACGTGCTGGCCGGCCTGGGAGACCGTGAAGACGCCGAACTTCGACAGAAGGTCGCGCGGTTGCGCGACAATGTGCGCAAGAACGCATCGAGCTACGAGCAGCAGAGCCGCCGCTTTTATCAGGACATCAAAGAACTTGCGATCGGCGCCAACGACGAGGCCTACGCAAAGGAAATCGAAAAGCTTCCGGGCTTTGTCGCGGGTTATTTCTTCTATGACTCCCTTCAGGAGGTCGAAGGCCTCAAGGAAGAGGACTACCGCACGGGCAAGGAGATGATCGATCCCTCACAGATCGCTGTTCGCGAAATGCCGAGCGAGATCGAGGAATTCGAACCCTATGGAATCCTGCATGAGGCCGTGGGCGTTCGGACCAACATCACCCCCATTTCGAGTGCGGCCAGGCACCACGGTTTCTTCAACGCCCAGCAGGATGTGGACGGCGTTCTTCGAACCTATCGCACAGTTGAGCGTTTCGAGGACAGCCTTTACCCCTCGCTTGCAGTGGAGGCGGTGCGGGCCTTCTATCAGCACCTTGATCCCGAGGGACCGGCCGACATCGTCTCCGACTACCAGCCCGGCGTCGGCCTTCTCTCGCTCAATGTGGCGGGAACCAACGTCCCCATCGATGAGCGTGGCGGCCTGCTGATCAACTACTACGGTCAGAAAAAGCAGTTTGCCCACTACAGTTTTGCCGACGTGGTGAGCGGCAATTTCAAACCCGGGACTTTCAAGGACAAGATCGTCCTCATCGGTTCGACAGCCATCGCCGTGTTCGACCTTCGCCCCACGCCGTTCCAGCGCAACTTCCCCGGTGTGGAGATCCATGCCAGCGTCGTGCAGAACATCCTCTCCAACAACTTCATGCAGCCGCGCGGTTACACGCTGCTGGCATCGGAATTCGCACTGATCCTGTTGCTGGGCATGTTTCTGGGAATCTTTGTCCCGCGGGTTCGCGCAGTGCTGGGGGCCGCGGTCAGTATCGTTCTGCTGATCGGCTTTACCGCAGCAAACTTCGCAATGTTTGATCAGGGGGTGTGGCTCAATTTTATCTATCCTGCACTCACGATCATCATCGTCTACGGCGGTATCACGATCTTCCGCTATGCCACCGAAGAAAAAGAGAAGAAGCAGATCAAGAGCGCCTTCGGGCTCTACCTGCATCCGGCGATGGTCGATCAGCTCGCCGAGCATCCCGACTCCCTGAAGCTCGGCGGTGAGCGCCGAAACCTGACGGCCTTCTTCAGCGACATTCAGGGTTTCTCCACCTTCTCCGAAGGAATGGAACCGGAAAACCTCGTCAATTTCCTCAACGAGTATCTCACCGAGATGACCGAGATCCTCCAGAGCTACGACGCCACCGTGGACAAATACATCGGCGATGCCATTGTGGCTTTCTTCGGTGCGCCGCTTCCCTTCGAGGACCACGCCATCAAGGCCTGCCATGCCACGCTCGACATGCAGCGGCGTCTGGACGAGCTGCGCCACGGCTGGAAGGAGCAGGGCCTCCCCATGGTCTACCAGCGCATCGGCATGAACACCGGCGATGTGGTCGTGGGGAACATGGGATCGAGCAAGCGATTCAACTACACGATGATGGGCGACACGGTGAACCTGGCGGCGCGCCTGGAATCGGGTGCCAAGCAATACGGCATCTACCAGATGATCGCCGAGGAGACCGAGAAAGCCGCCCGCGAGGCAATCGAGACCCGCTGGCTCGACTACCTGGTGGTCAAGGGCAAGAGCATCCCGGTGACCATCTACGAGCTTATTGCCAAGAAGGGCGAGCTCGACCACGACCAGATGTGGCAGGACACGCTGGGACTGTGGAAGGACGGCATTGCCGCCTATCGCAACAAGAACTTCATGCAGGCACTCGCCAAGTTCGAGGAGATCCACAACAGCGTGCGGCCCGGCGATTCGCCCTCCAAGGTCTACATCACCCGCTGTCAGACCTTCATTCAGAACCCGCCGCCCGAGGACTGGGACGGCGTCTGGATTGCAACCAGCAAGTAAGAAACAGCGCAAAGAAAAAGGGCGCGGCCAGATGGCCGCGCCCTTTGTTTTGGCGACCGGGAAGCGGGTCTAGGCAGCCTGGTCCTTGCTGCGCACGTTGGGGAGCCAGCCTTGGGCGATGTACCAGTCGATGGTCTCGTGGAGGCCTTTCCAGGCATCGGGGTATTCCAGATGGAATCCCGTTCCCATCAGCTTGCTCGTGTCGAACATGTGGTCTGAGCTGATGTAGGTGAAGAAATCGCGATCGAGTTGCGGTTTGATCGTATCGGGAACCGGATACTTCTGCTTCATCTTCTCCCAGCCCTCGCCAAGCTTTTCATTGCCCTTGTCGAGCAGGTTCTGGGGAATCAGGTTGGCGCCGTACCCGATCGCGCGGGCCAGTGGCTGGGGAATCGCGTAGTGCTTTGCCTCGGAGATCCCGAATTCCTTGCGGAAGAAACTGAACATTTCCGACCAGTAAACCGGGGTCTCATCCGCAATGTGGTAGGCCTCCCCCAAGCGACCGTTCTCCAGCAGATGAACCAGCGCGCGTGCGACGTCGATGACGTGCACCTGCTGGATCTTGACCGGGATCTTGATGTCGGGACTTTCCTTCATTCCCAGCGCGCGCATCATGGCCATCATCGCGATGACCGTCGCTATCGGGTAGCGGCTGCGCGGGCCGTAGATGACCGAGGGGCGAAGCGAGACGACGGGAAGGTCGTAGCGCTCGAAGTAGCGCAGCGCGATGTCCTCGCCCTTCTTCTTGGACTTCTCGTAGTCGTTCTTGGGATTCTTGGCGTGGGTCTCGGTGATGGGCGTTCCCATGGGAAAGCGGCCGTAGACGCCGATCGTGGCGACCTGCACGAAGCGTTCGAGGTCGGCCTCTAGTGCAGCCTGGCACATGTTGCGCGTGCAGGTCGCGTTGGCCTTGTAGAGGGCTTCCTTGGTGGCGTCGAAGCGGAAGAGCCCTGCGACGTTGATGACGTGAGTTGTGCCGAAGGTGATCTTTCGCGCTTCGTCGAGGTCGGAGAGATCGGCCTGCATGTATTCCATTTCGAGCTTGGCCAGCTCGGGGCTCGGCCCTGGCGCAAGGTCCGAGGCCCGCACATTCCAGCCCGCTTCGATGGCTTTTCCTACGACGTAGGTCCCCAGGAACCCGTTGGCGCCGTTGATGAGCAGTTTCTTGTCCATGTTGATTCGCCTCCTGCGTGGGCATTCACAGCGGGGCGGTTGCGGGAAGGGGCCTCCCAAAAGGCCGGGGCGTGCGTGCAACAACCTTGTGACGCCGAGCGTCAACTTTTCTAACAGACCGCCCCCGATTGGTCAAACGCCGTTATGAGCTCTAATATCCTGGAATCACTGGGGTATTCGATACTTCTGAGGCTCGCGTCAGTCGCGAAATTGCCCGGACGCGGGGCCATCGGCCAAGGTTGGAACCGGCGCGCCGTAGCCCCAGGCACCGCTGGGCGCCGCGCGCGCATCGAAACAATGAGCGAAGAGAGATTTCATGAAAGAACTGGCCGGTGGGCGCGTCCTGATAGAAGAGCTCGCGCCCTACATCACCCGCATCACCCTCAACGATCCCGATCGCCGCAACGCGCTCGACCTGGAAATGCTCGGCGCGCTCGATGCCGAGCTCAAGGAGCTTGCCGGCAGCGAGATTCGCGCGCTCATTCTCACCGGCGCAGGGCGCGCTTTCTGTGCGGGTTTCAACATCGGGCGTA
>JAGRBM010000489.1 GCA_020434085.1 Chrysiogenia bacterium
CAACTACCCCGTCCCGACGGTGACGGGGCTGACGGCCTCAGCCTGCATCGGGCAGAACGCCCTGATCTGGGACCCGGCGCCCGGCGCCTTCTCCTATAGTCTTTACTACAGCACGAGCGCCTTCACCGATATCGAAGACGCCACCAAGACGAGCGTCACAGCGCCGCCGGTTTTCCATACGGGCCTGAGCAACGAGACGACCTACTACTATCGGGTGGCTGCGGTCGGAGAGGCGGGCGAAGGCCTGGCCTCGCCGATGAAGAGCGCGACCCCCTCGCTCACACCGATGAACACGCCGGATCCGCTCTTCCAGGGACAGTGGCACCTGACCAACACGGGCCAGTGCGGCGGTGCCCCCGAGGACTGCGGCACCCCGGGCGAGGACCTCAATGTCCAGCCCGTGTGGGACGCCTGCCTGCGCGGCGAGGGGGTCCGGGTCACCGTGGTGGACGAGGAACTCGAGATCGGGCACGAGGACCTCGACCAGAACACGCCCGCGACCGGGCACGTGGACTACCGTGAAAACGACAACGATCCGACCGGCAGCGCCACCCGTGAGCACGGCACCGCGGTGGGCGGGATTATCGCGGCGCGCGACGGCAACGGGCTTGGCGTGCATGGCGTGGCGCCGCGTGCGACGCTCATTGGCTACAACCTGCTGACCAAGTATTCGAGCATCAACCTTCTCGATTCCTTCACCCGTGACGTGGTCAATCAGGATGTCTCGAACAATAGCTGGGGCAACATCACCAAGGCCGGTGACCTGGTGCCCGCGCTGAGCTCTTTCGCGATGGCCATGGAGGAGGGCACGACCCTGGGGCGCGACGGCAAGGGGGTCGTCTACCTGATGGCGGCCGGCAACGATGGCGGCTGCGCCACCGATGCGGTGGAGACCTGCCTGGTGGACTCGAATTTTGACGGCTACCACAACCATCGCGGCATGCTGATCGTGGCGGCGGTTGACGCCGACGGGGTCAAGGCCGATTACTCCGAGCGCGGAGCAAACCTCTGGATCAGCGGTCCGGCCGGGCCCGGCGGCGACGGGCTCAACATCACCACAACCGACCGCACGGGGACGACTGGCTACAACGATGGGCAGAGCCTGATCGAACTCGACAACATCAACTACACCAACGACTTTGCCGGCACTTCGGCGGCAACGCCCGCGGTAGCGGGTGTGGTGGCGCTCATGCTGCAGGCCAATCCCGACCTTGGCTGGCGCGACGTGCGCCACATTCTGGCCCAGACGGCACGCAAGAATGACGCGGCCAACGGGGAGTGGACCACCAACGGCGCGGGCTACAACATCAATCTCAACTACGGATTCGGCATTCCCGATGCCCAGGCGGCGACGGCCTGCGCGGTGGGCTGGACGAACGTGGGAACAGAGCTCTCGAGCGGCCCCCACAGCGCAACGCCCGCGATGGCCATTCCCGACAACGACATGACGGGCATCTCGGATACGATTTCCGTGGCCGCCAGCGGCATCGGAGCAATCGAATACATCAACGTGCTCTTCAGCGCTTCGGACCATCCCTTTGCCGGCGACCTGGAGATCACGCTGATCAACGAAACCGACGGAACTGAAAGCGTGCTGGCCCCGGCGCACGAATGCGGGGGCGGCTCCTGCGACGGCTACGATGAGTGGGAGTTTGCAACGGTCTTTCATCTGGGCGAAGCCGCCGATGGCGACTGGACCCTGCGGGTCCGCGACCTCGGGCCGCTCGATACCGGGACCTTCGAGTCCTGGTCGATCATTTTTTACGGAACTGCCTCCGGGCCGGGGAGCTGTCCATGAAAACATTGCTTGTTGCTGCATTGAGCCTGGGGTTGCTGGCCTCCCCGGCGGCGGCCCAGAGCGCGCCGACGAAGGCATCGACAAAGGCGTCGAAGAGCGCCAACGCCGCGCAACTCGTGCCCGTGAAGATCGACGATGGGTTCAAAACCCGCACCTACTGGCTCGACCCTGCATTCGAGATCGCGTTCTCGGACGTCGCGCCGGCGGGTGGGACTTCGGCCAAGATCGCTGAAAGCCAGGCGCGTGAAGCGGCCCCCGGCGTGTGGGTGCGCCCGGCCGGTGGCGCATCCGCGAAGAGCCTTGCTGGATCGGACTCACCGGCGTTCCGGGCCGGAACGCGTCCAGACTCGCCGCTCATGGGGCTTCCGGGCGGCGTACTCGTGCGCTTCGATGACTCCCTCAATCGGACGCAGGCGCTCGCCTGGCTGGCCGGGCGCAGCCTCGTGGTTGTGCGCGAACTGAAGCTGAGTGCCCCGACCTTTGAGGTCGCTTCCGAGTCCGGAATGGCCAGTATTGAGCTGGCCCGCGCGCTTCTGGCCGAGCCGGAGATCGTCGTGGCCAGCCCGAACTGGTGGCAGGAAGTCGAAACGAACTGAAGACGGCGCCTGAGCGGCGCTCACTCCCTTTAAAATTGTTTACATAGGCAGCGGGTTCCATCCGGCATACTGATCCGACCTGATACAGGCAATCGGAACGGGGGGACTCGGGCATGAGGCACTTTGCTCGCATGATCCGCCGGCTTTGGCCGGCGTTGGCAATTCTGGCGGTAGCGGCCTGGGCGGCGCCGGCGCGCGCGCAGGAAAAGACCCTCGCGCGAGATCTCGACCCGGTGGCCCTGAGCGGCGAGCCGCTGCAGGCCTTCGAGGGGCGCAAGATCGACCGGATGCGCCTTTATGCCCACCAGAACGGCCAGTGGATTCCCATCCCCTACCAGATCGACAAGAAGGACCCCGACGGCGAGTTCATCATCTCGACCAATACCGTGACCGATGAGGTGCGCGACGAGGCGGGCTTCGACGACATTCCCGAGGCTGAAAAGCACGAGGATCGCATCGAGGATTTCGAGGACTCTCGCAAGAAATACGAGAAACAGATCAAGAAGGGCGAGCTGAGCCGTGAGGAATTCGAGCTCATTCGTCGCAACGCCTATCACGAAGAGAAACTCGACCAGCTCGACTACAACGACGAACTGGTGTTCATGGCCCGCGACTCGGGCAGTCGCGCCGCGCGGGAGAGCTGGCTGACCCCCAGGGCCATCGAGCTCGAAATCACCGATCCCGTCGACCAGTCGACGAGCTGGGTCTACCTGTTCTACTTCGATGCCGGTGACGTGCCCGCACGCAGTGCCATCGACTATGTCGACTACGATCCCAAGGGTGATACCGTCAACGCGCGCCTTGGTGTCATCGATTTTGTGGATGAGAAGCCGCTCATCGTGGAGGGGCTCATCGGCAAGCATCCCAACGGCACCACGATTCCCAACGTTCTCGATCGTTTCAAGGTGCGCATTCGCGTCAAGCCCGCGCCCCTGTTCTGCATCCCGCTCCACTTTGACGAGAACAACGTCAAAGCCTTCACCATCGGTTACAAGGACGGCCCGGTCCGCGTGATTCGCCGGAATATCTTCTGGATCATCCTGGGCGGTGTGCGCCTGCCCTTTGCACCGAAAATCGTCATCTACTTCCAGTTCTATGAAAACGGGCTGGCCACCAAGGCTGAAATCTGGGTGCCTGTTGATGCCGACTGGTTCGTTTGCGATGGGAGCAGCTTCACTGCGGGGCTTGACCTCAACAAAAACGCCATGGGGGCGAAGATCTTTACCCAGGACAACAGCGAGATCGTCATCGACGGCAAGCTCTCCGAGGCGGAGAAGAACCTCAAGCGGCGGGGTCAGTTCTGGATCGCCGGGTACCTGCCCAACGATGCAGCGCTCATGTCGCGGATGCTCTATGACGAACGCCTGATCGCCAAGGGCGCGGTGATGGACCTGGCGCTCAAGGACGACAACAACGCGCTGGATCCTCCCGAGAACGAACCGGGGCAGCATCTGATCGGTTACACCATGGACATCGGCAAGATGCCCAAGGGCACGTACAACATGGGCTTCCAGATCTACGTGGCCTATGACTTCGAACCCGGGGACGTCGATGCGCTGCTCAATATCGACGACAAACCGCTGACCGTTCGTGCGGTTGAGCAGGAAAGCGCAGTGCCGGAGGCGCCGGCCGAGCCGGCGAAGTAAGTCTCAGGATATCTGTTGGGCTGCCGGATCGTCGTCGTGCCAGACGACGCGATTGCGGCCGCGCTGCTTGGCGCGATAGAGCATGTTGTCGGCTTCTTCAAGCAGCAGGTCGGCCTGGGCGAGCTCTCCCTCGCGCGCGGCCACCCCGAAGCTCGCAGTGATCCGAAGCCCCCCGTTCGCAGTAGAGATCTCGGAGTTCTGCAACTGCTCGCGCATCCGCTCAGCCACGGCGATGGTTCCCTCCAGCGCTGTCTCGGGAAGCAGCACGACCAGTTCTTCACCGCCGAAACGTCCCACGCGGTCGATGCCCTGGCGGATTTCGGCGCGAAGAATTGCGGCGACATGCTGGAGGGTAAGATCTCCGACGCTGTGCCCCCAGGTGTCGTTGACGGACTTGAAATGGTCGAGATCGCAGATGATGAAACCCACCGGGCGGCCCGTGCGCTGGGCGCGCACGCACTCGGCCTCAAAGAACTCGAAGAACTGACGCCGGGTTGAAAGACCGGTGAGGGAGTCGGTGGCGGCCAAGTCCTGGAACTGTGCTTCCCGCTCCCTCCAGCGCGAGAGCAGCGAGTTGACGACCACCCACACGAGAAGCGGCGAGACCACCAGCAGGGTCATCTGCCAGTAGCGCAGCGCCCCCACCGGGCGGCCCGCCGCGTCCACTGGGGTCGAGATGAAGACCGGCGCGTAGGGAATCAGGTGCAATTCATCGAGGATCAGAATCGCAATCAGAACGCTGAGCCCCGAGACCACCGAGCGGGCGATGGCGCCCTTGTGAAGCAGCGGCAAGCCGACCGCGATGCCCGCGACCAGAAGAGGGGCAATCTGCGTTGTATAGAGACCCGTAGCATAGGAGAAAAAGAGAACGCCGAGGGTGTACCCATGCGCCAACAATTCCGAGAGGAAGGGCCAGTCCTTGACATGGCGGCGTCGCAGCAGCCCGCCGAGTAACAGGCTCAGAGCGCCCGCAGTGAGTGCCATCGCGATCCCCAGCGTGACCGGGTAGAAGTCCGGGTTGAGCTGGTCGCCGATCGAGGAGCGGCTGAGCCAGCTCAGGAATGCGACATTGCTGCACGAAACGCACAGGGCGATGGCGGTCAGAAACAGGCCGCGGTCGATCGGGCTCCAATCGATGGGATTGGGCAGCCAGCCCACCGCCGGTCTCCGGCGTTGCGGGCCCTCGGGGGAGCTGATTGGCATAAGTGGCAAGTCTAGCGGACGCGGCGCCCTGAGTGAATGAGAGAAACATCGCCTGTGACCGGGTGCGTCAAGGTCCCGTGGCGCCCTTTCCCTTCATCTTGGCGAGGCGCCGCGAAAGAGTGCGCGCGGAGATCTTGAGAATCTCCGCCGCGCGGGTCTGGTTGCCGCCGCACCGATCGAGAACCGAGCGGATATGGGCTTCTTCCACCTCTTCCAGTGAGCTGGTCGGGCTCGGTTCCGGTGCGGGCTGGGAGCTGCCGGGAACGGAGAGCACCTGCGCAATCACACCATCGTTGATTGTGCCGGAGGGGCTGAGCAGATCGGCGCGCTCGATGACGTTGCGCAGCTCGCGAACATTTCCGGGCCAGGGATAGCGATTCAGCACGGCGATCGCGCCGCTTTGCAGCTCGAGCTTGCGACCGCGTCGCAATCCGATTTCCCTGCAAAAATGACCGGCGAGAACCGGAATGTCTTCGTATCGCTGGCGTAGCGGAGGGATGACGATCTCCGCGACGGCCAGTCGGTAATACAGATCCGACCGGAATGTACCTGCCGCAACGGCGTTCTTGAGGCTCGTGTTGGTTGCCGCAATGACACGGGTATTGACGGAAATTTCATTGACGCCGCCCAGCCGGCGGAGCATGGAGTATTCGAGCACACGCAGAAAGTGTCCCTGCACGTCGAGAGGGAGTTCGCCGACTTCATCGAGAAAGAGCGTGCCGTTCTGGGTCAGTTCGAACAGGCCCTGTCGTCGTTCATGGGCGCCGGTGTAGGCGCCTTTCTCGTGCCCAAAGAGCTCGGACTGGATGAGATGCTTCTCGAAGCTTGCGCAGTTTACCGCGACATAGGGCCCGTCATAGCGGGGTGAGAGTTCGTGAATTTTCCTGGCGATGTGCTCCTTACCGACCCCCGTTTCACCGCGGATGAGAACCGGCACGGACCCTTCGCGTCCGAGGCGTACGACGAGCTCCTCGATTTCCCGCATCTGCGGGGAGGGGAGAGGGACCGTCTTCTGGCTGAGCTCCATGAGGCTGCTGCGTGAGCGCGCCTGTTGATCGATCTCGTTGCTTCGGACGCGTAGGGCATGCTGGATTCGATTGAGCAGGGTCTCGACGTCGAAGGGCTTGGTGATGTAGTCGAAGGCCCCCCTGTTGATGCATTCGGATGCCGTGCCCGGTGAAGTATTGGCGGTCAGAACCAGCACGGCAGGCGCGGATGGATGGGACACCATCTCGGGAATCAGATCGACGCCCGATCCGTCTACAAGGTTGAGATCGAGAAGGATGAGATCGGCTGAAGAGTGACTGAGAAAATGCCGGGCGCCCTGGAGCGACTCGGCACTGGTGGTCTCAAACCCGCTTTCCTGCAGCAGGTCCGAGAGCAGAAGGCTGACCTCGGGATCATCTTCGGTTATCAGTACGTGGCCGGACCCGAGCTTCCCCATTGAAACACTACCCCGGGGTCCACAATTCCTACTTGTGAGACCCGATCTCTATTTCTGCTCCGCCACGATTGGACAATTATTGCTTTTCCCTGCTTTGACGTGCAACTGACAGGGGAGAATCGACGTGGCAGCATGATGTTGCAGCAGTGCCGGACGAGCGCCCGAACCTGTAGCAATTTGAAACATCTGGACGGACAATGGCGATCAGAGCGTTGAACAATGCATGGTATTCCCGAAAAGGCTACTGGGGGCTTGCCCTCACTGTCTGGGCATTGGTCTGGCTCGGCGACTCGCTGGCCCATGCATCACTCGATGAGCACGAGACACTTCTGCACGCAATTTTCAGCCCGCCCCTGCCCGAGCTCGTGGCACGGACGGTTTCCCTGATCCCCGTAATCGTTTTCAGTTTTGTTTTGCGGTGGGCACTGCTGCGCCAGCGCGGAGTCAAGGATGAACTGCAACGTGTGAGCGGGGCATACGAAGAAGCCCAGCGCATCGCCCACGTGGGGCACTGGGACTGGGATATTCTCAATGGCTCACTTGCGTGGTCGGACGAGGTCTACCGGATCTTCGGGTTTGAACCCCAGGTGTTCGGTGCGACCTATGAGGCATTCCTTGAATCGGTCCACCCCGAAGACCGGAGGCTGGTGGAGGAAGGCGTACGCCTTCATCTGGAAGAAGACGTCCCCTACTCGGTCGAACACCGCGTGGTCCGGCCCGACGGCGAGATCCGCTACGTGCATGAAAAGGGCCGCGTGGAGCGCGCGCCCGACGGCAGCCCGACGCGAATGCTCGGCACCGTACACGACATCACCCGGCTGACCCGGGTGCGCCAGGAGCAGGAAGCGCTGCAGGAGAAATTTCAGGAAGCGCGCCGGCTGGAGAGCATCGGCATCGTGGTTGGCGGAATCGCCCATGATTTCAACAACCTGCTCACTCCGATTCTGGGACGGATTTCACTGATTCAACGGCGGCTCCCCGAGGATGAGGAAGTGTGCAACCACCTGAGCAGTATCGAGAGATCCGCGGTCCGTGCTGCGGAGCTGATCCGGCAGCTCGTTTCCTACGCCGGGCGTGTGCAACTGCACACGCAGCCCCTGGATCTCTACCGCCATTTGCACGGCATCGTTCAAACGGCACAGAGCGCATTGGTCGAAAACATTTCGGTCTCGCTGAGCGCTCTCGATGAGGAACTCATCATTGATGCAGACGCCGATCAGCTTGAACGGGCATTGAGCGCGCTGCTCGCCAACTCGGTCGAAGCAATCGATGGTCACGACGGCGCAATTGCCGTCAAGATGGACAAGGTCTGGCTCGATCCGGCGCTCATTCCGAATGTGCGCGGTGCAAAAGGCGCGGCTGCGGGAACCTACGCCATGGTGGAAGTCCGCGACGATGGGTCGGGCATGAGCGAACAGATTCGCGACGCGGCATTCGAGCCCTTTGTGACAACCCGGGAGGAGGGGCGCGGCCTGGGACTGCCGGCGCTGGTGGGCATCATGAAGGCCCACCAGGGACTCGCCACGCTGGAGAGCACTCCGGGGGAGGGGACGACCGTCCGACTCTACTTCCCCCTGGAAAAGTGATTGGTGCATCCTGCCCGGATCCCGAGACCTCCAAAATATTCAATTATTTTAATATCTTAGCTTGAAACCGTGCCAGCGTTTCGGCGCTGCTCTCATATTCATCATTTATTTCAAATTATCTTGAAACTATCGAAAGATCGCGGTATTCAGGAGGGCGGCGGGAGGTGTCGCCCATGAGTGAGCAAGTTCGCGATTCCCAGCTTCACGGCAGACAGGTCAACGAGATGTTTGCCAGCATCGCGCCGCGTTACGACCTGACCAATTCGGTCCTTTCCCTTGGCATTCATCACTGGTGGCGCAGGCGCTTGATTCGCCTGGCGGGTATCGCGCCCGGCCAGCATGTGCTCGATTGCGCAACCGGTACCGGGGATGTGGCCATCGCGCTGAAGAAACGCGTGGGCGATTCCGGTGAGGTGCTTGCCACGGATTTCTGCGCGCAGATGCTCGAACATGCGCCGGCCAAGGCACGTGCGAAGGGACTCGACATCAATTTCGCGCAAGCTGACGCGATGGACCTGCCCTATGAGAGCGACCGCTTCGACTGCGCGACCATTTCATTCGGCATCCGCAACGTCAGCGACCCGCAGAAGTGCCTGCAGGAAATGGCGCGGGTGGTGCGTCCGGGTGGAAAAGTCGCCGTTCTGGAATTCGGCCAGCCCGGCGGTATTCTCTTCGGTCCGCTCTACCGCTTTTACAGTGAGCGCGTCCTGCCACGCATCGGTGGGATCATCACCGGCAATCACGCCGCGTATTCCTATCTCAACCGCACGTCGGCAAACTTTCCCTGTAGCGATGCCTTCCTGAATCTGATGGACGAATCCGATTCCTTTGGCGAGCGCACGGCAACGCCGCTCAGCTTCGGCATCGCCTGGGCCTACGTGGGGAGCGTGAAGTAGCCATGCCGCCGGGTTTGGTGCACCCCGAGCTTGCGGGCGACTTCGCCCGGCAGAGCGTGCAGTTCGCGGCAGAGCGTGCCGCACTGCTTAGGCGCCCGGTGCTCGCAGTGCTCCCCATGGCAACGCCCTACATCGAACCGGTGGAGTGGCTGCGACTGGAGCTGGGGAGCGGAGAGCTCGGGTGTTACTTGGGCTCGCAGGAAGAGGAACTCGCCTGCGCCGGCGCGACGCAGGTCCTCGAAGTCGGAGGCGATGCCTGCTTCGCCGATGCGCGCGCGCAGCTTCGCACGCTCTTCTCCGATGCGGTCTTTGCGCTTCCATTCCTGAAACGTGTCGCCCGCGCCTTCTGCACCTTCGCATTCTCGAAACAAACATCGGGCGACCCCTGGGCGGGAATGCCGCAAAACCTCTGCGTCGTTCCCGGTCGGATGCTGCTGCGCCGCCGCGGAACGGTCTGGGGGGCGCAGCTCGTGCGGGTCGCGCCGGATGGCAGCCTGCTCGAGAGCGACGGGCCGGTAGCGAGTCTCTCTAAGGACGAAAGGCCTGAGTGGACTCACGAGACCTGGCTCGAGCAAAGCGCACAGGCCATCGCGCGGATTCGTGCCGGAGAGCTGGAGAAAGTCGTGCTGGTTCGGCGCGAAGCGCGTGAGATTGAAGATCTGGGCGGGGATGATGCGCGCGGACTGGGGCTGATCGAGGAACTGCGCGCGCGCCATCCCCGCTGCACTGTCTATTGGGTCGGGCTGCCGGGTGGGCAGAGCTTCATCGGCGCAACGCCCGAGCAGCTCGTCCGCGTGAGCGGCCGCCGGGTTTCCACCATGGCGCTGGCCG
>JAGRBM010000490.1 GCA_020434085.1 Chrysiogenia bacterium
CACAAGCTCGCCAGCAAGACGAAGAAAGCCGTCGCCGCCACCGCCGAGGGCAAAGCCGCCTGCCACTCAGACCTCACGCCGGCCGAAGAAGCGCGCAGGATTCAGGAGAGCGGGGCGGCGTAGGGGGTCTGCGTCGGCCTGGGGCACGTTGAGATCCTTCGCGTTGTTCAGGATGATAATCTTGGGCGGGAACGCGTATATTTGATGACCTGCAATCCCCGTGGTTGTCATCCTGAGCGCAGCGAAGGATCTCAACCGCTTTCGCGTTGGCGTAGAACCATGGTGGAAGGTGATGAGGCGCGAGCACCGCTATTACGTTTACATCATGGCGAGCAAGAGTCGGGTTCTCTACGTTGGAATGACCAACAGCCTTGAACGGCGCGTCTGGGAGCATCGGAGCGGCGACGGCAGCGCCTTCACCAGGAAATACCATGTACACAAACTCGTCTACTTTGAAGAAACCGACGATGTGAATGTCGCGATCGAGCGCGAGAAGCAGCTCAAGGGCTGGAAACGTGAGCGCAAGGTTGCGCTGATCGAAGCGGAGAATCCCAAGTGGCTCGACCTGGCTGAGAAATGGTTCTGAGCCCAGTGTGCCGTGCAAACTGGTGATCGGTTGAGATCCTTCGCTGCGCCCTTCGGGCTACGCTCAGGATGACAACCGTGGGATTACGAGTTGTACGATGACAAGTTTCCTGGCCCAGGCTGTCATCCTGAGTGCAGCGAAGGATCTCAACCTGTAGCGTGCCGGCGCCCGCTTCCTACTCCGTCACCATCAACTCCCTGACCTTCATCTCATCTCCCCCGCAGAGCTGGGAGCAGTCGATGGCCACGGTGGCGTCCTCGGTCGCGGTGAAGCTGACCGAGCCGCTGTCGGTGCGGTCGATGGCGATGAGCTCGGTGCCGCCGGGCGTAATCACGGCGACGTTGCAGTGGGGGAAGGTGCTCTCCTCGTTGAGGAGTTCCCAGGTGACCAGCACGCTCTGGCCGGCGGTGGCCGGGTTGGGGCTCACGTTGAATTCCTCGATGGTGAACACGGCCAGGCAGCCATTTAGAAGCTCGTCGCAGCCGCTCGTGAAGACGAGGGTGAGGGCAAGGGAGAAGACGGCGGCGGTGATTCGAAGGGCGCGCATGGCTGAAGTCTAGCGCGACTGGCGGCGCCGGGGGGAAGGGGGTAGAATGGTTTCGAGGTTTTTCTCATGCGAAGCGTCAAGATCATTGTAGAGAAGCACCCGGACGGCTACGTGGCCTATCCCTTGGGACTCAAGGGGGTCGTCGTCGGCCAGGGGGAGACCCGCGAGGCAGCCGTGGCTGATGTGAAGTCCGCGATTGCGTTTCATATTGAAACCTTCGGGGCCGAGGCGTTTGAGGGTGACGACGAAGTGCTTGAGGCCTACGTCGAAGAAGCGGCGATTGCGAGCTAGTGCCGAGGTTCCCGGTCGATGCCCCCCGCGCCCGGGTTCTCCGCGCCCTCGAATCGCTGGGTTTCCGGGTCGTCCGTGAAGGCAACCACATCGCAATGATTCGCGAAAATTCAGATGGAACCCGCACACCGCTTACGTTGCCAAATCATGCCACATTGAAAGGCTCGACTCTCCGAACCATCTGCACACAGGCGCGCATTTCACGAGAAGATTTCTTGAGGGCCTACAGCAAGGCCTGATCATCGCTCGACAAAAAAGGCCCGGCAATGCCGGGCCTTTTGGCTGTTTCAGTTTCGGCGCTCAGACCGCCACCTGCGCGAGCGCGGGTGCGAGGCCCAGCTTGTTGCAGACCAGGATTCGCAGGCCCGCGGCGTCGATGGGTTTGGGGACGTGGCCGTTGAAGGTGCCGTCCTTTAGAAGGTCGACGGAGATGTTGGCGCTCATGGCCACGATGCTCGTCGCGCGAAGGTCGGGGATCTTGCGCAGGTTGCGGGCGGCGGTGGCGCCGTCCATTCCCGGCATGACCCGGTCCATCAGGATGAGCTCGGGCTTGTGATCGCTGGCGGCCTGAATGGCGCTCTGTCCGTCCTCGGCCTCGACAATGGTGACCGGCAGGCATTCGAGCGAATCGCGCACGTAATTGCGGTGAAATCCCTGGTCGTCGACGACCAGGACAATCGGCTGGCGGGACATGTACCCTGCTCCCTATCTGCGCACTGCCTGCCCGGATCGGTTCCGAGTCTTCCCTCTGCGGAACCGCGGCGGGCAACGCTGCCCCCAAGAGCCCCATCCTCCGACAAATGGGGCGTTGTGTCAAGCCACTGTACGATACAAGTATCCGTTGTTGCGGCGTTTTTCGGGATCAGGGTGTCCAGGACGCGGCGCGGCGCCCCGTTTCACAAGGGAAAACGAAGGCTTCGGCGTACTTGTTACATCTTGCAAGGTTGCCCTCCCGTCGGGGTGTACACTGCCACAGCGTCCGAAAGAAAAGCCCCGCTTCCTCATCCAGGAAGCGGGGCTTTCTTGTTGTGCCCTCATTGGTGTCGGGTGTGCCTAGCCGGCGCGGCGCAGCCAGCTCGTAATGCCCAAGCGCTCGGCCACCAGCGCGCGCAGCGCGTCGGCCTGGATGGGTTTTTCGACGTGGCCGTTGAAGGTGCCGTCACAGAGCAGCGCCGGGTCGAGGTTGGCCGAGACGCACAGGATCTGCGTGGCCTTGAGCTCGGGGCGCCTTCGAATGGCCAGCGCGGCGGTGCGCCCGTCCATCACCGGCATGACCCGGTCCATCAGGATGAGCGCCGGGCGCTCGGCAATGGCCAGCTCGATGGCCTCGCGGCCCTCGCGCGCGTAGCTCAGCCATGCGGGCAGGCCCGAGAGCGCCTTGGCCACGAAGGCCCGGTGGAAGGGGGCGTCATCGACGATGAGCACCTTGGGGTCAAAGGGCAGGGGCGAGTAATTGGGGATATCCATGGTGAGATCCTTCACTTCCTAGCGAACGCCCGCGACGGCATCGAATTGTGTCGGGTCCCACTGACCCAGACCGAGCAGGCCGGCGATTTCCGCGCCGAGTTCGTTTGCATTGGCCGGACGCGGCATCATGCGGTCCACGCCGAGAAGTTTGAGTTGCTGGTAGACGCGAAAATCGAATGCCAGTGCCGAGCAGAAGAGCACGCGCGGCGCGGCCCGGCCGGTCTCGGCCAGCAGCACGCGGAGCATTTCGAGTTCGCGGCCGCTCACCTCCACGCCGCCCAGCAGCAGCAGGTCGGGCATGTCGAAGGAAAGCCGCCGCTCCAGGGCGTCGACGCCCGCAAAGACGCTCAGCTCCACGCCGAGTTCATCGCAGGCCGGCACGAGCAGGCACTGCAGGGCTCCGGCGGGGTCGAGGGCGAAGATCTTGGTATCGTTGTACATGGCGCTTCTCCTGTTTCGTGATGTGACCGCTCAGGCGGCCGGCGCCTCTGCCCTGCGGGGGCCGATCAGTTGAATGTTGAGCAGGCCGGCGATCTTCTCGCGAAGCTGCAGGATGGACATGGGCTTGTCCATGACGACTTCGACGCCCAGGTCTTTGAGGTAATGGCGCGTGCGCAGGTCCCGGAAGATGGCCGAGAAGAAGACCAGCTTGGGCCGGCGACCGGCGCTGCTGGCGACCAGCTCACGAATGAAGTCGATGCCGCTGCCGTCGGGCAGCAGTCCGTCGACCACGATGACGTCGGGGGCCGCGCGTTCCAGGCGCGCCTTGGCATCGCGGATGCGATCGAATCCCTCGAAGGCGAATCCGATGTTGGTGATCGCCTTCTCAAGGAGCCGCCGGGTGGCGGCGTCGTCTTCAATGGCAAAGATCAGTGGCTTGTTCATCTCTCTTGCGTCCTTCCCGTTCGCGTGGAACGTCCGCTCGCATGAGAGGCTTACAGAGCAACGGCGGTGCCATCGCTGTTTTAAGTTTTGTTAAGGAATATAAACCCAATGATTTCAGTGGGTTGGACGCAAAAGTCCAGCGGCACAGTGTGAGAGCCGTCACACCGCAAAATACCGCTATGCAAAGCTTGCGTGCGTGTAACCCAGGAGTGTCGCCCAAATTTGTCGATCGCCGAAAACGCGCGTGAACCATCTCACAACGCGGTTGTGAGAAAAGTCACGTTGGTGGTGTGCTAGGGTTGGGGCACCGATGCGCACAAAGCATGAAGTAAATGGGATGCCATCTTGCTGGAGAACCTGACCCCCTATCCACCGCTGGATGAGCCGGTGAACGGCCCGCTTCTTCCCGACATCAACTCCGACGGGGCGCCCGATATTTCCATGGCGATTTCGGTCAATGACGCGCAGGTTTTTTCGGCCTCCTTCGTCGCGGACGAGGAATTCGACCTGTCGGTGACGCCGCGGAAGCCGCTTTTCGATGCGCAGACCGGGGACCGGACCTACACCATCCGGGCGGGCAATTCCTACACGCAGACGATTCCCGACAGCGCCTACTACACCAGGAAGCTGCGCCTGCCCTCGCCGGCGACGCAGGTGGCGACCCCCGCGGATCTCACCCCCGTGGACGGGCCGTTTGTGAGCCCGCCCGTGCGCCATCAGCTCCTGCACATCTACGGCCTCGATACCGAGCCCTACACCGTGCTCGAAGACCCGGCCGGCGGGGAGTACCGGATCTGGGGGCGGGAGAAGAGGCTGGTGGAGGTCCCTGAAGAGTGGACAGTTTTGGCGACGCCAGAAAATGAGCGGGTGCTGGCGCCGGCGATGATTCAACTCGGCAAAGAATGGCTGCAAAATCTAGCTGATGCTCGAGAAGAACCTGAGAAGGTAGCGGCCGCACCGGTTACGGAGTTGAGAGAACCTGATTTTACTTCTGTTTTTCGCACAGTTCTTCACCAACGCCGACTATCAAATCAGTTTCTTCTCGGAAACCCAGGATTGTTTACGGTTTCATTCCCTTGTGGAGGGCCGCATGAACAAGGGCGCTCAGTCGATGTGAACAGCGCAGAGTTCGCCGTGACCGCACAGGAGCAATACCTCTCAACTCAGGAATGGGCGCAACATCTACCCAGCGGATTAACTTGGTTCGGTAGCAAGGACCGCGTCCACTATGGGATGGACCCACCGGAACGAACCAGACATCCTGATCAAGAGTTTATTGATAGAACGAATCAGGCACAGTTAGACTATCGGCTGTATGAGCACCTGGCTGGCATACCTTTGCGATCGACAAATGGAGGCAACCCTTGGGCGCCAATTATTCACTGCAGATTTTCTCCCAATAACCCGAGTGGACGGTTGCCGCCGCAATAGGAGGAGGTATGAGAGCCGTAGTAATTGTTCTTGTTTGTGTAGTAGCTGCACTGAATGTACCGCAACATTCGATTGCGTCCACAAGGGCGATGGCTCAATGCAATCTGCCCGAAATTTATGGCAGGTACTGGACCCCTTCGGACAATCCTTATTCGGGTTTTCGATATCGTGTGATCGAGACATTTGAAGGATTGAAAATACTGCAGCAGGGAGTGCAGGAAGAGGGTAGTCGCTTAGCGCAAGAGGTGTCATTTGAGATGTACGATCTGACTATGAATGAGCAATCGTGCTCCCTCTCGTGGCAGTTTTCTCGAAAACATTTTGGGGCAGTGGATGGTATACTGCGCCTTGATGGAGATCATATGGTCGCCGAAAATTACTATCGAGAACGGGGTAAGAAATATGTAGTGCCTTTAACGGAACTGGCACCCATGGGGGATAGTCAGACAATGCAATTCTATAGCTCTCTTGCGATGCGGGTGGACAGCGGAATCAACAAACTAACCGGGGTTGAGATAATGCTGGTACCATTTCAGGGTGTCTTCCATCGGGTTATTTTGCAGCTCGCAACTCCCGAGATTACAGGTGTCTACTTGGGGAGAATAGAAAGAGACCGGTTGCTTACTGTTGAATTTAGAGCAAATGGAAAGCAATATCGATTCACCGCTGAGCGCGCGCAGGACCAAAACAAGCTGAATGGTAATCTCGCTGATCATTCTGACAGTGCCGTGTTGAGCGGCTTAGAGCTGACAAAAGGCCCCTCCTTCTGGGACACCCACGACTGGGAGGATTTCGCGAAGCAGTCGCCGGAGTCCGAAGGGACCGGGGAGGCGGCGAAGCCGTCCCCCGAAGACGCGCAATCGCCCACGCCCTGAGGGCGCCTTCCATGTAAATTCTGCGGTCCATCTCGGGTCATTTCGGTCCATCGTGGGCCATCATGGCTCACGCCCCTTGCGTGAGTTTCTTTCTTTCCCATACTGAAAACAGAAGGGCCCCGCCGCAGGAGGCTGAGGGGAGGGGGGCGTGCGGGCGACGATCGGGCTCTGCAGCGCGGCGGTAGGAGGCACCCCCTCAGCCCGGGCATTTGCCCGGACAGCTCCCCCGCAAGGGGAGCAGGGAGAGGTGGTGCGCTTTGCGCGCGTGCACGAGCACG